>JANPKV010000390.1:0-9913 GCA_031426185.1 Rhodobacterales bacterium
GGCCTGATGTGGCGCGAAGTCGACGCCAACGGGTTCCTTGTCAACGCCTTTACCGACACCGTCGCCGCCAAGTTCCCGATGTACGTGGTCCGGGGCACGGGTGGACTGATGTACCTCGCTGGCGGGTTGATCATGGCTTACAACTTGTGGATGACGGTGCGCGCGCAGCCTGCAAGGGCAGCGGTCAACGCGAACAACGCCGTTCCTGCGGAATAAGGGGGCAGGGAAATGGCATTTCTGGACAAACACAAAGCGATCGAGCGCAACGCGACGCTGCTTCTGGTTCTAAGCCTCGGGGTGGTGGCGATCGGCGGCATCGTGGAGATCGCACCGCTGTTCTACTTGCAGAACACCATCGAAAAGGTCGAGGGGGTCCGCCCCTACACGCCCTTGGAACTGGCGGGCCGCGACATCTACATCCGCGAGGGTTGCTATGGCTGCCACAGCCAGATGATCCGACCGATGCGCGATGAAGTGGAACGCTACGGCCACTACTCGCTGGCAGCCGAAAGCATGTATGACCATCCCTTCCAATGGGGCTCCAAACGCACGGGTCCGGACCTGGCACGGGTGGGCGGCAGATATTCCGACGCTTGGCATGTGGATCACTTCACCAATCCGCAGGACGTCGTGCCGGAATCGGTGATGCCGAAATACAGCTTCCTGCTGCGTGCGGACATCGACGGCAAATACATCGCCGACATCATGTCGACCCACGCGCTGGTCGGCGTCCCCTACACATCGGAAATGATCGAGGCCGCACAAGCCGACTTTGCCGCCCAGGCCGACCCGAACGCGGATACCGCCGGACTGGAGGAACGCTATGGCAAGGTGGTCATCTCCAACTATGACGGCCAGCCGCAGCTGACCGAAATGGACGCGCTGATCGCCTATATGCAGGTGCTTGGCACGATGGTCGATTTCTCGACCTTCATCCCCGATCCGACGCGCTAGGAGGACATCATGGATACCTACAGTCTGATGCGCGCCTTTGCCGACAGCTGGGCTTTGCTCATGCTGTTCATGTTCTTCATCGGGGTGGTCTTCTGGGCCTTTCGACCGGGATCGCGCCCCGTCCATGACGATATCGCGAACTCGATCTTTCGCCACGAAAAAAGCCCGGGCGACGACCCCGTCACCCGAACCCCAGCCCCTCATCCCGCGAAGGAGGCGTAAGCCATGTGCGCCAAGCGAGTAAAATCCGTACCCCCGCAGGTCGAAACGACGGGGCATGTCTGGGACGGGGTGGAGGAGCTGAACAACCCGCTGCCACGCTGGTGGGTCTGGGTGTTCTACCTGACCATCATCTGGGGGGTGGGCTACACCATCGCCTATCCGGCCTGGCCCTTGATCACACAGGCGACGCAAGGCGTGCTCGGCCCATCCGAGCGCAAGGCCGTCGCGGCTGAGATCACCCGCTTTGCCGAGGCAAATGCGCCGATCAAGGCGGCCCTCGTGGCCGCCGACCTGGCCGCCATTACAAAGGACGAGGCGCTGAAAGAGTTTGCCATTCCAGCGGGCGCTTCGGTGTTTCGCACGAATTGTGCCACCTGCCACGGATCGGGTGCCGCCGGTGTGCAGGGCAAGGGCTATCCCAACCTTCTGGACAATGACTGGCTTTGGGGTGGCGATATGGAGCAGATCTATCTGACCATCCGCCACGGCATCCGCAACACGGCCGACCCCGATGCCCGCTATTCCGAGATGCCGAAATTTGGCGTCGATGGACTGCTGGACGCCACCCAGATCGCCCAGGTGGTGGAGCATGTTCTGCAGATATCGGGCCAGGAGCATGATGCAGCGCTGGCCGAGGCCGGTGTGACGATCTTCGCCGAGAACTGCGCGGCCTGTCATGGCGAAACCGGTGCAGGCGACCGGACCCAGGGTGCGCCGAACCTGACTGACGCGATTTCGCTATACGGCGGTGAT
This sequence comes from Rhodobacterales bacterium, assembly GCA_031426185.1. Lineage (GTDB taxonomy): Bacteria > Pseudomonadota > Alphaproteobacteria > Rhodobacterales > Rhodobacteraceae > JAJNPS01. Next base: position 1,930 of record JANPKV010000390.1, read on the forward strand.
CGCGAGACCCTGACATACACCATCCACAACGCGCGGTTCGGCGTTATGCCGCCTTGGGCCGATCGTCTGTCGGATGCCGAGATCCGCGCCGTTGCGACCTATGTCCACAGCCTTGGCGGCGGCGAAGAACCACCTGTCGAATAAGCCGCCGGCTTGATTCACATCAAGGCGGCAGCCGGCCGCACCGCCTATCCGGAACGGGGCAGGGAGACATCCTTGCCCCGTACCGTTGCCGGAGATTTCTCGTGACTGCCCCAGACACCCAGCCTCCAAGTCTTTATGCCGCGCGCGAGCCGATCTTTCCGCGCCGCGTAAAGGGACGTTTCCGCACGCTGAAATGGTGGCTGATGGGCGTCATGCTGGGCATCTATTACGTCACACCCTGGCTGCGCTGGGACCGCGGGCCAAGCCTGCCCGACCAGGCCGTTCTTCTTGATCTGGCGGGTCGGCGGTTCTTTTTCTTCATGATCGAGATCTGGCCGCACGAGTTCTACTTCGTCGCGGGTTTGCTGATCATGGCGGGTCTGGGCCTGTTTCTCTTCACCTCGGCGGCGGGCCGTGTCTGGTGCGGCTATGCCTGCCCGCAGACGGTCTGGACGGACCTGTTCATCCTGGTGGAGCGATGGGTCGAGGGTGACCGCAACGCCCGAATCCGCCTGCACCGTCAGCACTGGGACCGCGAAAAAGTGGTCAAGCGGGCGATCAAATGGACGGCCTGGGCCTTGATCGGGCTTGGGACCGGTGGGGCGTGGGTGTTCTACTTCACCGATGCGCCGACGCTCTTTTTCGACCTGATCAACGGCTCTGCGGCCCCCATCGCCTACATCACGATGGCGATCCTGACCGCGACGACCTTCTTCTTCGGTGGTTTTGCACGCGAACAGATCTGCATCTATGCCTGCCCATGGCCGCGCATCCAGGCCGCGATGATGGACGAGGACACCCTGACCATCGGCTATCGCAGCTGGCGGGGAGAGCCGCGCGGCAAACAGGACGTGGCGACCAATGGCGACTGCATCGACTGCATGGCCTGCGTCAACGTCTGCCCGCAAGGCATCGACATCCGCGACGGCCAGCAGCTGGCCTGCATCACCTGCGGCTTGTGCATCGACGCCTGCAATGACGTGATGGACAAGATCGGCAAACCGCGTGACCTGATCGGCTATCTGGCCCTGACCGACGAGACCGCCGAACGCGCGGGAAAACCGGTAAAGTCGGTCTGGAAACACCTCTTTCGCGCCCGCACCATCCTGTACACGACGCTTTGGGCCGGGGTTGGGATCGCATTGGTCGTGGCCCTGTTCCTGCGGTCCGAATTTGACCTGAATGTCACTCCCGTGCGCAACCCGCAATTCGTCATGCTGTCGGATGGGTCGATCCGCAACAGCTATGACCTGCGGCTGCGCAACAAGTTTGGCGTGGACCATGTGTTCGACCTGTCAGCAAGCGCAGAGGCACCGCTCACCCTGTCGATGGACGGCCAGCCGGACAATCGCGTGCAGGTGACCGCGAACGAGACAAAGACTGTCCGCCTGTTCATCACTGCGCCCGCAGGATCGAAGGCAGCGACGGAGGAACGCACCGACCTGCGGTTGTGGATCGTCGATATGGGACCCGTGGGCGCCAATCTCCCGAACCCCGCCAGGGTCCATTATGACACCGTTTTCTATGGAAAGGATGACTGACATGCGCGAACTGACGGGGCCCCATGTGCTGGCCATCACCGTGTCGGCCTTTGCCGTCATCATCGGTGTCAACTTCACCCTGGCCTACAAGGCGGTGAGCACCTTTCCGGGGCTGGAGGTCGCGAACTCCTATGTCGCAAGCCAGGATTTCGATCGCGACCGTGCGGCGCAAAAGGCGTTGGGGTGGTCGTTGGCCCCGAATTACGATCTGGCCCGCCAGGAACTGACGCTGCGCTTTACCGACGCGGCAGGCAACCCCGTGAACCTGGGCCAGCTGAACGTCCTGTTGGGCCGCACCACCGAGGCGCGCGATGACAAGCTGCCGGCGTTTGAACTGCGCGACGGGGTCTATCTGGCCAAGGTCGACCTGCCGCACGGAAAATGGATGATGCAGATCGAGGCGGTCGCGCCGGACGGGACGCTGTTTCGCCAGCGCCGCGATCTTGTGGTCAAGGGGTAGCACATGACGATCGCAGCGCCTTTTCCCGTCCGCGAGGTTGAACGCGCAGGTCTGGGTGCTTGCCCTGCCTGCGTGTCGGCGCCTGCGGCCCAGGCGATGGCAAAGGCGGCCCAGCCTGTCGATCAGGGCGTGATGCTGTCCTTGCCCACGGCCCATTGCGCGGCCTGCATCTCCACCGTGGAACACACGCTGATGGCGATGCCCGGCGTGCGCTCGGCGCGGGTGAACCTGACGCTGAAGCGGGTATCGGTCAGCGCCTCGGCGGACGTCACGCCCGGCCAGTTGATCGCCGCCCTTGGCCACGCCGGCTATGAGGCGCATGAGTTGGACGCGGGCATCCTGTCCTCGACGGATATGGACCGGCAGGGCCGCGACCTCTTGATGCGTCTGGGCGTTGCGTTCTTTTCGATGATGAACATCATGCTGTTGTCGGTCGCGGTCTGGTCCGGTGCCGAGGGTGCCACGCGCGATCTGTTCCACTGGATTTCCGCCCTGATCGCCATTCCGACGGTGATCTTTTCGGGACAGCCGTTCTTCAAGTCCGCCTGGATGTCCTTGCGCGCCTGGCGTCTGGGCATGGATGTGCCGATCTCGCTGGCGCTGATCCTTGCCTCTTCGATCTCGCTTTACGAGACCATCGAAGGCGGCCACCATGCCTATTTCGACGCCGCCGTGATGCTGTGCTTTTTCCTGTTGTTGGGGCGGTACCTGGACCACCGGGCCCGCGCCATCGCCCGCTCGGCCGCCGAGGAACTTGCCGCGCTGGAGGTGCCCCGCGCCACGGTTCTGGTGGATGGCGCCGAGGTGATCCGTCCGATTTCCGAAGTCGCGACAGGCGATCTTGTCCGCGTGCGGCCAGGTGGACGGATGCCGGTCGACGGGGTGGTGACCGAAGGGTCGTCAGAACTTGACCGGTCGCTGCTGACGGGCGAAAGCCTGCCGGTCTTCGCTGGTCTCGGCACGGTCGTGTCGGCCGGCGAGGTGAACCTGACCGGGCCTTTGACCGTGCGCGTGACAGCCGCCGGCAAGGACAGTTCGTTGCACCGGATGGCGGACCTTGTGGCCATCGCCGAGAATGCACGCACGCGCTACACCACCTTGGCCGAGCGTGCGGCCAGCTGGTATTCGCCCCTGGTCCATCTGCTGTCGTTCAGCGCCTTTGGATTCTGGATGTGGAAAACGGGTGGCGATCTGCGCTTTGCCGTCAACATTTCCGCAGCCGTGCTGATCATCACCTGTCCCTGCGCGCTGGGGCTGGCGGTGCCTGCCGTGGTGACATCCGCAAGCGGGCGGCTTTTCCGCAAGGGATTGCTGATCAAGGATGGTACCGCGCTGGAGCGTCTGGCCGAGGTCGACACCGTCGTGCTGGACAAGACCGGGACGCTGACGATGGGCGCACCGGAGCCGGTCGACTTTGCAAGTCATCCGCTCTGGGCTGCGGGACTTGCCGCCGGGCTGGCCGCCGCATCGTCGCATCCACTGGCGCAGGCATTGGCCAAGAGGGCCGCCAACGATGGTATCACACCGGCCGTGATCGACGACCTGCAAGAGGTCCCGGGCTATGGCATCAAGGGCCGCTGGCAAGGCGCTGAGGTTCGGCTCGGCCGCGCTGATTGGTGCATGGCCGACCCCCTCGATGTCACCGCCACCTACCTGCTGGCCGGTGCCCGGACCCATGCCTTTGCGTTCGAGGACCATTTGCGCCCCGGAGCCGCCGAGGCGGTGGCCGCGTTCAAAGCCATGGGCAAGGATGTTCGCCTGATTTCGGGCGATGTGGAGGGGGCGGTGTCGGGTCTGGCCTCGCGGCTTGGCATTGCGAACTGGACCGCCAACGCGCTGCCGGCCGAGAAGGCAGATCTGGTCGACAACCTCACGCGCAGCGGGCACCGGGTCCTGATGATCGGCGATGGACTGAATGACACGGCAGCCCTTGCCGGCGCGCATGTCTCGATCAGTCCTGCCACGGCGCTGGATGCAGCACGCGTCGCGTCGGATATCGTGCTGCTGGGGTCCAGCATGGCCCCGGTGGCGGATGCGCTTCGGATCAGCCAGCAGGCCCGCCGCCGGATCGTCGAGAATTTCCTGATCTCGGGCGGCTACAATGTCGTCGCGGTTCCACTGGCACTGGCGGGCATGGCGACCCCGCTTGCGGCGGCGCTGGCGATGTCGCTGTCGTCGATCACCGTCTCGCTCAACGCCTTGCGGCTGAAATAGGGGGCGCATATGGACATTCTTGCCTATCTGATCCCGATCTCGCTGATCCTTGGCGGCACCGGACTTGCGGCGTTCTTCTGGGCCATGCGCAGTCATCAGTTCGATGACCCCGACGGCGATGCCGCACGTATCCTGTGTGCCGACTGGGACGAGGCCCCGAAGCCGGCTCCGGACACGCCGATCAAGACCGACTGACGTTTCACCGCTTCACGTCGCCGGGAAGCGGCTGGCGGGATGGACCTGAGCGCCCTATGTTTGTCGCAACACAAGGAGGCGCAGATGTTTTTCACCACCGCCAAGAAGACCGAAATGGTTACCGCCGATCGTGCCCTGCCGGGCCGCCCGGAACCCCTGCCGACCGCAGAGACGCATTTCCTGTCCGGGATTCCGCTGAAGTCCGACGTGCCCGACGGCATGGCCGAGGCAATGTTCGGCATGGGCTGTTTCTGGGGGGTCGAGCGCAAGTTCTGGCAACTGCCGGGCGTCTGGCTGACCATGGTCGGCTATGCGGGCGGGTTCACCCCCAACCCGACCTACAAGGAAACCTGCACGCAGCTAACCGGCCATAACGAGGTCGTGCGCGTGATCTTTGATCCCGCCGTGATCAGCTATGAGGCGTTGCTGCAGGTGTTCTGGGAGGGACATGACCCGACGCAAGGCATGCGCCAGGGCACTGACATGGGATCGACCTACCGGTCTGGCATCTATACCTACACGCCCCAACAGGCCGCCGCTGCCGAGGCCAGCAAGGCCGTGTTTGCGCCGCGGCTCAAGGCAGCCGGGTTCGGGTCCATCACGACCGAAATCCTGCCCGCGCCGATTTTCTACTTTGCCGAAGACTACCACCAGCAATACCTGGCCAAGAACCCCAACGGCTATTGCGGCATTGGCGGCACGGGGGTGACCTGTCCGCTCGGCGTTGGCGTGCGCGCCTGACAGCGACCCTGATTTGACCAAGGGACCGAGGGCCGCCACCCCCGGTCCTTTTCCTTGTCCGGGTTGCGCCGCCTTTCGGAATTTGCGATGCGGAGGCCGCGAGGGGGCGGGAATGCCCCGGGGATCGCCGCGTGGGGGACCGATGGCACGCCAGAAACTGGACACACGGGCGATCGGTCTGGATGTGGGGCTGTCGTTCATCCGCTGGCTGACCGGGGCCGAGCATCTGCACTATGGCATCTGGACCGGCCTGGACGTGACGGCCGGCAATCTGCGCGCCGCCCAGGACGCCTATTCGGCGCGGCTTTTCGCGCATCTGCCGGATCGCGCCGGTCTGCGCATTCTGGATATCGGCGGCGGCGCGGGTGAAACGGCGGCAAAGCTGATCGCGCTGGGCCATCACGTCGATATCGTGGTGCCGTCGCCGTTTCTGGCCGGGCGCTGCCGCGCGAACGCGCCTGCCGCCCGCGTGCATGAATGCAAGTTCGAGGACTTCACCGGCACTGGCCCCTATGATCTGTGCCTGTTTTCCGAAAGCTATCAGTACATCCCGCTCAAGGTTGGTCTTGCCCGGGCGATCGCGCTGCTGGCCCCGGGTGGTGAAGTGCTGATCGGCGACTGTTTCCGCTCCGCCGCGTTTCGGGCCGGGGGCGTCAAGGCGACCGTGGGGGGCGGCCACAAGTTGCAGGCGTTCAGCGATCTGGTCGCGACCTTGCCGCTGGATGTGGTCGCCGAAGAGGACATCTCCGTCGCAGTCGCACCCTCGATCGACCTTGAACAGGCGTTGTACCATGTTTTCGGCCACGCCGTGACGCGCATCGACGCGGAAATGACGGTCAGGCGGCCAGGTCGCTGGCGCCTGGTGCGCTGGGTCTTTGACCGCGTGACGGGCGAGCGCAAGCGTGCGCGGCTGGCCCAACGTTTTCTGGAAACCACCCGGACCTCCGACGTGTTCCTGACAAACAACCATTACATGCTGATCCGTCTGCGCCCGCGCGCGGCTGACGCCACCTGAAAGGCCCGCAATGCCCACCTATTCCGCCCTGACGACCCTGACCGGCGAACCGCCGGCCCAGGGACTTGCCGCCGCGATGGAGCGGATGACGCCAGAGCCCGTCGGTGTCGGTGTGTTCGAGGTGGAGGATGGCTCCGGTCTGTGGGAGGTCGGGGCCTATTTCCTTGAACTCCCCAGTTCGGCCACGCTGGACATGCTGGCGCTTGCCTTCGACGCGCGGCCCTTTGCGGTGTCAGAGGTCCCGGATATCGACTGGGTCGCGAAAGTGCGCCGTGAGTTGAGCCCGGTCGAGGCGGGGCGTTTCTTTGTCTATGGCTCGCATGATCGCCACCTTGTGCCACCCGACCGCATCGGGCTGGAGATCGAGGCGACCGTGGCCTTTGGCACGGGCCATCACGGCACCACCCTTGGCTGTCTTCGAACGCTGGACCGGCTTTTGGGCGCGGGTGGCCACCCTGCCAAAGTTGCCGATATCGGCTGTGGGACGGCGGTGCTGGCGATGGCCGCAGCCCGGGCGCTGCCCGAGGCGCAGGTGCTGGCATCCGACATCGACGCGGTTGCGGTCGAAGTGGCGCAGGTGAATGTTGCGGTCAATGACCTCGCTGGACGGGTCCTGTGCGTGGAAGCTGCGGGGTTCGAGCATCCGGACATCGCCAGCCGCGCCCCTTTCGACCTTGTCTTTGCCAACATCCTGAAAGGCCCTCTGATCGAGCTTGCTCCGGCGATGGCGGCACATGTCGGGACCGGGGGTACGGTGATTCTCTCGGGGCTTCTGGTCGTTCAGTCCGCTGCCATAATCGACGCTTACAGGTCTGCAGGCTTCAACCTGCAGTCGCAAGACGACATCGGAGAGTGGTCGACCTTGTGCCTCGTTCGCCTCTAGGGAGATGGCGCACCCCCTGAACCCATAAACTGCAGGCCTTTTCGCCGCAGAATTGCCACATTTCGACCGTAACTTCATCTCATGAACTGAGGCTTTAGTAGAAGTGAGCGCATGAATATGTGGGCTGATCCGAACCTCAACGATTTTTACAAGCGCGTGGCACGCATTGAATACACCCATGCCCGCGGTCACGGCTTCATCGCCGAAGGGGCGCTGAGCCGCGCATCCTTTGCCCCTCGCAAACACCGCCGGACCCCGATCGTCCGGCCACTGCTGGTCATCGCCCTATTCGGTTTCGCACTGAAGGGGGCCATCCACCATCAGCTGGGAACCGAGGTCTATGATGCCCGCGTCGCGGCCCTGATGGACGGTCAGGGGATTGACCGCCTGGGTGGTCACCTGATGCACGCAGACCCCGTCACCCTGGTGATTTCAAAACAGATCAAGACGGCGCTTGCCCCGGGGGGCATGCTGAACGTCGCAGGCTGATCACGCCAAACAGGCACAGGCAAACCGAGCGCATGAAAAAGGCCGCTGACAATCCTGTCAGCGGCCTTTGACTTTGGGCTGGGGCTCGTCGCTCCTACCGGGGCGTTCAGCGACCAAGAAACTCGATGTCACCGCGGCAAAGACCAATATCGTCAAGCTCACGGTTGGATAGTTTCGAAAGTGCATTGCGGGTCACGCGGGCATCGTTCCAGGTCTTCATCGAAGTCAGGGCGACGCTCACTGCGTTCACGACGCGGTAAGTTGCAACGGCGCTTAGCGGCGCCGCGCGGGACGTCTCATAG
>JANPKV010000391.1:0-12360 GCA_031426185.1 Rhodobacterales bacterium
CGAGGTGCCAGGTGCATCCTATGGTGTCGAAGAGGAAAAGGGCATCGCCGAGGTGTTCACCCCGCTCAACATCACCTGGGAGGTGACCGACGCCACGCTGGACCAGGCCGAGGTGATCACGCGGATGACCGACTACATCACGGCCAACCGCGAGCGCATCAGCGCGATGATCGGACTGGGTGACATGGTGACGGGTTCGGTCAGCCGCGTCTGGGACCAGGCTGGGCTGAAGCCGGGCGACATCCCGGTGGTGGGCTGGGGCAACTCGCTCGACACCACGCAAGGCGTGATGGACGGCTATGTCTCGGCCGCGATGTGGCAGGACCCGCAGGCGACGTCCTACATGTGCCTTTCCACGCTTCTGATGGAGACAAGCTCCATCCCGGTCGGCTTCAATATCATCACGGGCGCCCTTTATGAAAAGGACACCGCACCCCTTTATCACGGGATCATGGGCGGCAACTGACGCCAGCCTGCCTGCGGCGGTTCCCGCCGCAGGCCACCTTTGCCCATTTGTCAGGAACCCCGAATGTCCCAGACCGACGCGGGCCCCGTGCCCAAGACCTCCGGCCCTCTGCGGCTGTTCATCGCCATGCCCGAGTTTGCCCCGCTGGTACTTCTGGTATTGATGCTGGTCGTGTTCACCGCGATCAACCCGACCTTCCTTTCGCTGACCAACATCTCCAACGCGCTGACCTTCACGGTTGAGCTTGGGCTGATCGCGCTGGCGATGACACTCTTGATGACGGCGGGTGAGTTCGACCTGTCCGTCGGTTCGCTGTTCGGGTTCACGCCCGTGGTGATGTGGGCCTTTTTCAACGCGGACCTCATGCCGCTATTCCCGGCATTCCTGGTTGCCATGGCAATCGCGCTGGCAATCGGATTTGTCAGCGGGCTGTTCGTGACGCGGCTCGGCATCCCGTCCTTCCTGGTCACCCTTGGCATGCTGCTTGTTGTTCGCGGTTCGGCGCTTTGGCTGACCAGTGGCTTTCCGCAACGCACCTGGGATGCAGGCGACCAGTGGCTGGCGAGTGTGCTGGTCGGTGACTTCTACATCGGTGGGCTACGGGTCTATATGAGCCTGATCTGGTTCATTGTTCTGGCCGTGATTTTCCATGTCCTGCTGACACGCACGCGGTTCGGAAACTGGATCCAGGCGACCGGCGGCAATCCGGGCGCGGCACGCAACCGCGGGGTTCCGGTCAAGCGGGTCAAGCTGATCCTGTTCATGCTGTCGGCCGCCATGGCCGGCCTTGCCGGCGTCATCTCGTCAATTCGTGTGTCGGCGGCAAATCCCAATTCGGGCCAGGGTTATGAGCTGGAGGTGATTGCCATGGTCGTCATCGGCGGCACCGTCCTGTCGGGCGGGCGCGGCACCATCATCGGAACAGTCCTTGGTGTGCTGATCCTGCGTCTGATGCGCAATGGCATCGTGCTGATCGGTGTGCCCGGGCTTGCCTACAACATCTTCATCGGGGCGATCATCCTGGGGATGATGGCGCTGCACGCCGGCCTTGAGCGTCGCCACAACGAGGGAACCTGACCATGGACGAACCACTGGTCGAGATGCGCAACATCGAAAAGTTCTACGGACGCATCCATGCCCTGCGCAATGTCAACCTGACCATCAACCGCGGCGAGATCGTCGGGCTTCTTGGTGACAACGGGGCGGGAAAATCGACCCTGATCAAAGTGTTGTCGGGTGCCGTCCCCTATACCTCGGGTCAGATTCGCATCAAGGGGCGCGAGGTCCGGCTAAGGTCCACCAACGACGCCATCTCGCAAGGGATCGAGACGATCTATCAGGACTCCGCCCTTGTCCCCCAGCTTTCCATCGCGCGGAACCTGTTTCTTGGACGCGAACTGCGGACGGGACCGGGGTTCCTCGATTTCATGGATCAGGCTGCAATGAACTCGGTTGCGGCGGCCCTGCTGAAACGCGTCGGGATCACCAAGAACATCCCCCCGACCACGCCCATCGGCTCGCTTTCCGGGGGGGAGCGTCAGGCTGTGGCGATCGCCCGCGCGATGCACTTTGAAAGCGACCTGATCATTCTGGACGAGCCGACCAACAACCTTGGCGTCGCCGAAACGCAAGGTGTGCTGCGCTTTGTGCGCGAGGCCCGGGACTCGGGTCATTCGTGCATCTTCATCGCGCACAATATCCATCATGTCTTTCAGGTCGTGGACCGGATGGTGGTGATGCGGCGCGGGACGGTGGTGGCCGACGATCTGTCGCCCAAGACCTGCACCATTCAGGACGTCGAGAACGTGATCACCGGCGAGCATATAGAGGCATGACCCATATCGCGGCAAAAGGCATACGGGCCGCGTTCTGGGCCCCGACAGGGCAACTGGATGGCTTCGTCGTCTCGGATGGCGGGCGCGAGATTGCCCCCCTTCACCGCGCGCCCTGGGTCGACACCGACGAGGTACTGCCGCCGGGGTCGCCCCCCCATATGGCCCGGCTTGGCGGCGATTTCTTCTGCGCCCCGTTCGCCGGACGCGAAGACGGCTCCGCCCTGCACGGATGGCCCGCCAATGCGCCATGGACGGTCACCGGAACCACAAGCGACTCGCTTGAGGCGCGCCTCAGCCGCACGGTGCAGGGCGCGACATTGACCAAGACCCTGCACCTGCAGGACGATCACCCGTTTGTCTATCAGACCCACCGCTTCAGCGGCGGCAGCGGTTCCATTTCCGTGGCCAACCACGCCAATGTCTCGGTGCAGGACGGCGCGCTGATCCGCACCTCGCCGAAACGACACTGGGAGACGCCGGTCGACCCGCAGGAAAGCGACCCCGCCCGCGGGCGCTCGCTGCTGGTCTATCCTGCACAGACCAGCAACCCGGCGACGTTCCCTGCACAAACAGGATCGGTCGATCTGACCACATACCCGTGGGGCCAGGGCTATGAGGACTTTGTCGTCGCGATCGAGGCCGAGGGCAGCGCACTTGGCTGGACCGCAGTCACGCGGCCGGTGCAGGGCGACCTGTTCGTGTCGTTGCGCAATGCGCTGACGCTTCCCATGACCATGTTGTGGCATTCGAATGGCGGGCGTGACTATGCCCCTTGGTCCTCTCGCCACGTCGGCTGCCTCGGCGTGGAAGAAGGGGCGGCGGCGCATATGCTGGGCGTGTCGACCGAGGCAGATCTTTTCGCACCGGGGCTCCTGGCGCTCGCCCCGGACAAGGACGTGACCGTCCGCCATGTCATCGGTGCCATCGCCTGGCCCACGGGTGACGGCGTCGCCTCGGTGCAGCTACACGGAACCAGCCTCGTCATCACGGCAGAAGGCGGCGCAAGCCGCACGATCCCGTTCGACGCCGCGTTCCTGGGCATTCCACCGGGGGTTTCCACATGACTGATCGGCCGGTTGTCATCAGCGCCCCGGCGCCGCGCAGTCTTGATCTGATTTTCCGCCCGGTCGCGCTGACCACGCTTCGCACCTGTTATGACATCCACGAATGCGACGCCGATGCCCTGGACGCGCTTTCACCGCAGGTGCTGTCGCAGGCGCGATACATCATCGGCCAGCCGCCGGTATCGGACGGTCTTCTGGACCAGCTGCCTGCGTTGCGCTGCGTGCTGAACGTCGAGGGCAATCTCTATGACAACATGCCCTACGCCCGGATGTTCGAACGTGGCATTCACGTGGTCACCACGGCGTCTGTCTTTGCCAAGCCTGTCGCCGAGATCGGCCTGGGCTTCGCGCTGGACTTGCTGCGCGGGATATCGCGCGCCGACGCCGACTTTGCGGCAGGTCGCGAACTTTGGGGGATGGACGGCAATCGCCGCGCGCGGCTTTTGACCGGCGCCGAAGTGGGCCTGATCGGCTATGGCGAACTGGGTCGCGCCTTGCACCACCTGCTGGTCCCCTTCCACACCCGGTTGCGGGTATTCGACCCGTGGCTGCCCGAATCCACGATTGCCGAATCCGGGGCGGTCCCCGCCACGCTGGACGATGTTCTGCACGACAGCGACGTGGTCTTTGTCGTCGCAGGGGTGACCAGCGAGAACCGGGGCTTTCTCGACGCGGCGGCCTTTGCAAGGCTCCGCGACGGTGCGGCATTCATCCTGCTGAGCCGGGCCGACGTGGTGGACTTTGCAGCACTGACCGGGGCGGTCGCCTCGGGACGGATCACCGCTGCGACCGATGTCTGGCCAGAAGAGCCGATGCCTTCCGGCCACCCCGCGCGCACCCTGCCGGGGCTTTTGAAATCAGCACACCGGGCCGGCGCGCTGACCGAGGCGTTCTTGCGGATGGGTGATCTGGTGCTGGACGACCTCGCGCTGATGGATCGCGGCCTGCCCCCCCAGCGCTGCAAAAGGGCGGAGCGCGAGACAGTGGCGCGCATGCGGTCCCGACCGGTCTCGGTGAATTGACTCGCGGGCATTGGCACCACGACGCGGCAGAACCGGCTCGCTTCGATAACGGTGCCGCTGGCCACGGAAACCCGGAAGATTGCTGCTGAATGAACGCACATGGTCGATACGGGCGTGGTTATCCTGTTCTGCGTCGCAAACCGCTGCAATGCTTGAGCTTTCGGTCACCATGATGATCTCGCGCCCTGCAACCTTCTGCCGGAGGATTCGCGTCGCGTTCTCCGGGGGCTCTTGGTTTTCCGGGCTCAGGTCCTTAGGTGTTCTTCATCGGAGGCCTGATGCAGCATTTTTCTCTTCTCGACCTGTCGCCCATTCCCGAAGGTCAGACCGCAGCGGACGCGCTTGCTGCGACCATAGCGCTTGCACAGGCGGCAGAGCGGTTCGGGTATCACCGCTACTGGCTGGCCGAGCATCACAACATGCCGGGCATCGCAAGTGCCGCGACCGCTGTGGTCATCGGTCAGGTGGCGGCCGCAACACAGTCGATGCGTGTCGGGGCGGGGGGCATCATGCTGCCGAACCATGCGCCCCTGATCATCGCCGAACAGTTCGGGACGCTGGCGACGCTGTTTCCGGGCCGAATTGATGTTGGGCTGGGTCGCGCCCCGGGAACCGATATGATGACGGCACGTGCCCTTCGACGGCACCTGCCTTCCGAAGATGGCTTTCCCCAAGATGTGCAGGAACTGATCGGCTACTTTGGAGATCCGTCCGGCGCGCAACGCGTTCGCGCGATCCCCGGGGAGGGCACGCACGTTCCGGTCTGGATTCTTGGCTCAAGCCTGTACGGGGCGGAATTGGCGGCATTTCTGGGTCTGCCCTTTGCCTTCGCCTCCCATTTCGCACCTGCCATGCTGGGCGATGCGATCGCGATCTATCGAAGCTCGTTCAGAGCCTCCGAAAGCCTGCAACAGCCTTACGTCATGCTGGCGGCCGGGGTCTGTGCAGCGGATACGGACGCTGAAGCGGAATATCTGAGATCGTCGCAGATCTTGGCCTTTGGCCGGCTGCTGGCTGGCAGCCCTGGCAAGCTTCCGCTGCCGGTCGAAGACGTGGCGCGTGAACTGCCGCCATCGGTTTTGGCGCAGGTGCGGCACGCGCTGTCCTGTTCCGCGACGGGATCTGCGGCGGCCGTCGATGCCCAGCTGCGGGCGATCGTGAGGACGTATCGGCCAGACGAACTGATCGTTACCGGGATGATCCACAATCAAGCTGCGCGGGTCAGATCTTTCCAGATCGCAGCGGACGTTCTGAAGGGCATGCGCCAGCAAGCGCGTGTGGCTTGAAACAAGTCGCGCATCCTTGTCGCGCCTGACTCCAGCGGATGCCCGAGACCGCCGGGCGACATGCTAGGCCCTTGGTTGCATAACGGTCTGTCCAAGTGCCGCGTCGGCACATTCAGGTCATAAAATCAGTGATCACGGCCACACCGGGTGGCATGGGACCGCCAAAGGCGCGCAGTTCGGCGCTGGCCTGCGAAAGCGCCACCTGGCGGGCGACGATCGGCGCAACGTCGATCCGCCCCGTTTCGATCATCGACATCAGCGACGGATAGCGCCAGCTGGGCATGCCGCGCGTGCCGAACAACGCCAACTGCTTCATGTAGACCGCATTCATGTTGATATCCATCCGCGCGGTATGGCCCACCGGCAGCCCGACTTGCACGTGCCGTCCCAACGGCCGCAGGCATTCGATCGAGCCGTTGGTGGTGGCCTCGATTCCCAAAGCCTCGACACTGACGTTTGCGCCGCCCTGGGTAAGCTCCACAATCTGCGTTGCAGCATCGCCGCTGCGGGCGTCAATCGCGGCCTCTGCGCCCAAGGACAGCGCGTGTTGCAGCCGTTCCGGCACCACATCGACCACGATCACCCGAGCACCCAAGGCCCGCCCGATCAGCAACACCGCCAAGCCGATGCCGCCGGTCCCATGCACCGCCAGCCACTCGCCTGCCTGCAATGCCGCGCGTCCGGTCAGCGCATGCCATGCCGTTGTCACCCGACACCCCAGTCCCGCAGCCAGGGCAGGCGTCAGGCTATCGGGCAGGCGCGCAAGGTTATGGGCGTGCGGAGCGCTGACATATTCTGCATAGGCACCCGGCTCACCAAAGCCGGGCACCCGTTGGTTCTTGCAAACGGTCGTCTGGCCGGATTGGCAGTCGGGACAGGCGCCACAGGCCAGAATGAAGGGCGCAATCACCCGGTCGCCCGGCCGCCATTTTGCCAGCGGACCCGCCGCCACCACCTCGCCGCAGTATTCATGGCCGGGAATTGCCCCCGGCTTGACCCGGGGATGCTCGCCGACCCAACCGTGCCAGTCAGATCGGCAGATCCCGCAGGCGAGCACGCGGAGGACGACCCCATCTGCTTCGCAAACCGGATCGGTCACGTTTTCAAGGCTCAGATCGGTGCTATATTGGCGGATGACTGCGGCGCGCATGCGTAACTCCGGTTTGCGACCATCAAGACCGCGCCGCGCTGCCGAGGTCAAGTCCCGCGCGGCGACGCGTCTGGCATCCGACTTGGAGCACGGGACATCGCCTAGCAACAGCTCGGATCAGCGTACCAAGGCGCCGTCAAAGGCCCGCATGATTCATGCCGCACCTCCCGGATCGCGGCATTCCGTCGACCAACCTGATCGCCGGTATTGTGCCGATTCTGCGCTGTTGTCGGCACCGCCGACGGAATGTGCAGCCTGACCACTCGCGGATCCCAACGAGTGAGCCAGATTGCCCAGCTGTCCATACAACCTCAGCCGGCTCAGTGATTGGTGTCTGTGCCTCGATTACCTAGACATGTTCAGCAATACCTACCTCTTCCCGCCCAAGATCGGTCAGACGGCGCGCGACGGGGATAAAGCGAATTCGGCGCGTTACCGATTTGTCATCGATCGTTAACCGAAATCGAACCGTTCTGTTTCGCGGCTGGGGCAGCATCCCTACGTCAACAACCTAGGATGCACCCCGATGACTTCCCGTCCCCTGCTTGGCGCGGCACTCTGCCGTTCCAGCCTTTCCGCCCATGTCGACTGGCTGCGCGAAGCGCCGCGAGACCTGGAACTCCAGCACTTCGTCGAAGCCGATATTCTGGACGGCGACTGGTCGGGTCTTGCCGCAGAGGTCAACCAGCTCTTGGACGGACACAAAGGCCGCCGTGGCATCCACGGCCCGTTCTGGGGCTTTACCGTCGCCTCTTACGACCCGGAGGTGCGCCGGATCGTCGCCCGCAGAATGACCCAGGCCCTTGACGTTTGTGAAGCTGTCGGCGGCACGCATGTCGTGATCCATTCCCCGGTCACAACCTGGGGTCATAACCACCGCGGCCTCTATCCGACCGACACCGACCGGATGCTTTCTGCCGCTCGCGATACGCTGGGCGCCGCGCTGAGGCGGGCCGAGGATATGGGCGTGACCTTCGTTCTGGAAAACATCGAGGACATCGAGCCCAACGACCGGGCGATGCTGTGCGAGGCGCTGGGGTGGCAGGCGTTGGAGCTGTCGGTTGACACCGGGCATGCACATTACGCCCACGTGTCGACCGGCGCGCCGCCAGTGGATTTCTACATCCGCGCCGCCGGGTCCCGACTGGGCCATGTGCATCTGCAGGACGCCGACGGCTTTGCGGACCGGCACTGGCAGATCGGGCACGGCACGATCCTGTGGCAGTCGGTCTTTGCCGCCATCATCCAGACCGGAGCCAACCCGAGGCTGATCCTGGAGCTGCGCGACAAGGCGGGCATTCTCCCCTCGGCCCAGTATCTGAAATCGCTGGGCATCGCCGAATGAGCGCGCTCAAGTTCGTCGTTCTGTCTGACCTGCACCTTGGTCCGCCGGGTGCGCCGGTCAATGGCCTGGATACCGGCACGCGCCTCGGCGAGGCGGTCGAGGTCATCACCCGCGACCACGCCGACGCAGCCTTTGTCCTGCTGGCCGGAGATCTGGCCGACCGAGGCGAGGTGGCGGCCTACCACCATCTGCGCGACCGCATCGCGCGGCTGCCGATGCCCGTGCACATCACGTTGGGCAACCACGATGATCGCGTCGCCTTCCTGTCGGTCTTCGGAACCGATCTTGACGATCCGCAAGGCCGGGTCTCGGAGGTCATCGACGCGGGCGGGCACCGGATCGTCCTTCTGGACACGACCGAGCCGGGTCTTGTCGGCGGGAGGCTTTGCCAGGGGCGGCTGGACTGGCTGGACGCGCGGCTGACCGAGGCCCGGAACCGTCCAGTGATCGTGGTCCAGCACCACCACGCCAACCCGCTGTCGCTGCCGGTGGACGAAATCATCCTGGAAAATGCCGACGACTATGTCGCTGTCCTGCAGCGCCACCCCCAGGTGCGTCAGGTCATCGCGGGCCATGTTCATCTGCCCTCGACGGCCGTCTGGCGCGGCATTCCGATGACGACGATGGCGGGGTCGCATTACTCGGTGACGCCGCATGTTCCGGGGGTTCCGGGCCGTCAAAGCCAGTTGGAAGGCCCGGCGCAGATGGCGGTGGTCCTCGCCTCGGCTGATGGGGTAACCGTGCATTTCCAGGATCACGGAGAACGGCATCTGACGCTGGCACCCGGCCTTTTCCACTAGGCGCGGGTGCGGCACTAACCCTATTCCTGACCCGCCGGGCATCGTCCGGCGGGACTTGGTCATTTCGATTCAAGCAACTGAAATATAACGTATTTTCTAGATACATTGTCGCGTTCTTGTCATCGAATCCTTTCATAACGTCGCTGTGCTGCACCCGTGGCAGCTTCAAATGGAGACAGGGAAGATGACCCAGAGACTTGCCACCGCCGCGCTGGTGTTTGCCGCCACCGCTGGCTCGGCCTCGGCCGAAAAGATCAAGTTCGAATACTGGTATGGCCTGACCGGCGACCTCGGTGCCGTCGTGGCCGAGACCTGCAACCGCTTCAACGCCTCTCAGGACCAGTTCGAGGCCGTCTGTGTCGGCCAGGACGGCTATGAGAAGGCCGTGCAGAACACCATCGCCGCCTTCCGCGCAGGCAAACACCCCACGCTGCTGCAGTCCTTTGACGCAGGCACTGCCGACCTGATGCTTTCGGGCGAATTTTACCCCGTCACCCAACTGATGGCCGATACCGGCGTCACCGTGGACTGGACCGACTACTTCCCCGGGATCGCCAACTACTATTCGTCCAAGTCGGGGGAATTCTTCTCGATGCCCTGGAACTCGTCGACACCGGTCTACTACTTCAACAAGGACCAGTTCGCGAAGGCCGGGATCACCGAAGCTCCTGTCACCTGGGAAGGCATGGCAGAGGCGTTCAAGGCGCTGAAAGCTTCCGGCCAGGCCTGCTCGCTCGCCTATGCCCCGTCGTCCTGGATCGATCTCGAGCAGTTCTCGATGGCGCACAACATTCCCGTCGCCTCGAACAACAACGGCTATGACGGGCTGGACACTGAACTTCTGTTCAACACCACGCTGCATGTCCAGCACATGGAGAACATCCAGCGCTGGATCACCGAAGGCTACGCCCTTCTGCGGACCCAGGCCGCCGGCAAGACCTCACGCGACAGCTTTGTCGAAGGTGAATGCTCGGTCTTCTTCTCGTCGATCGCGGACCATAACACGATCCACAAGCTGACTCCGGCCTTTGG
Organism: Rhodobacterales bacterium; assembly: GCA_031426185.1. GTDB lineage: Bacteria > Pseudomonadota > Alphaproteobacteria > Rhodobacterales > Rhodobacteraceae > JAJNPS01. Next base: position 10,001 of record JANPKV010000391.1, read on the forward strand.
CTGGGATGTGCAGATCATCCCGACCTATGAAGGGGTGGAACGCCACAACACCGTCGTCGGCGGCGCATCCCTCTGGGTGCTGGCCGGCAAGACCGAGGACGAATACAAGGCTGCCGCGTCCTATCTGGCCTTCCTGGCCACCAAGCCGGAACAGCAGTTCCTCTTGGAAAACACGGGCTACATCCCGGTCACGAAGTCGACCTACGAGGCCCTGCTGGCCGAAGGCTTCTACGCCAAGGCCCCCTATCTCAACCGCGACATTGCGATGAAGTCTCTGACCTACACCGAGCCGACCGAACTGACCCGCGGCATCCGCCTGGGTGGCATGATCCAGATCCGCTCGGAGTGGCAGTCCGAGGTCGAAGCGGCCCTGGCCGGGCAGAAAACGATGAAAGAGGCGCTCGACAACGCCGTGTCGCGCGGGAACGATCAGCTGACCCGCTTTGCACAAACCTACGCGGGCAAGTCCTTCCCCTAACCGCTATTCGGCGCGGCCTGCCAAGGCCGCGCCCTTCTCATTTTGGGGGACCAACATGCGCCGCGCCTATTTCAAGTTCAGCTGGATCGCTGCCGCGCTGTTGGCACCGCAGCTTCTGATCATCTTCGTATTCTTCTACTGGCCTTCCGCACAGGCCCTCTACTGGGCATTCACGCTGGAGCAGCCCTGGGGCGGCGGCAATACCTGGGTGGGCTTCGACAACTTCCGCAACGTGCTGAGCGACCCCTACTATTGGGGGTCGGTCCGGGTGTCGGTGATCTATGCACTGGCCACGACGGTGCTGGCGATGTCGATGGCGCTAACGCTCGCGATCTTCGTCGACAGGCAGCTTGCAGGCTACAAGGCCTACCGGGTCGCGATCATCTGGCCGTATGCCGTCGCCGCCCCGGCTGTGGGCCTTGCGTTTCAGTTCGTGTTCAATCCAGGCGCGGGGATATTCAGTTACATCAACACAATCGCCCCGGGCTGGTGGGACCTGTCGAAATACCCCTGGCAGGCCGTCACGGCCATTGTCGTGGCCGGCGCATGGAAGCAGGTCGCCTACAGTTTCGTCTTCTTCCTGGCAGCACTCCAATCCATCCCCCGCAGCCTGACCGAGGCCGCCGCAATGGATGGCGCGCGCCCGCTGCGCCGGATGGTGGACCTGCAACTGCCACTGCTGACGCCGACGTTCTTCTTCCTTCTGGTGATCAATATCACCGACAGCTTTACCGACAGCTTCGGCATCGTCGACACGCTGACTGGCGGCGGCCCGTTCCGGGCCACGGACCTGATGGTCTACAAGATCTACGCCGACGGGTTCCGGGGCTTTGATTACTCGGGTGCCGCCGCTCAATCCATCATCCTGATGCTTCTCGTCATGGCGCTGACCTTCGTGCAGTTCCGGTACGTCGAGAAGCGCGTCCACTACACCTAAGGGGGCCGCAAATGATCGAACGCACGCCTATCCTGAACATCGCGACCCATGCGATCCTGGTCTTCGGGCTGATCCTGATCCTTGTGCCGATCTGGCTGGCCTTTGTCGGAGCCACGTTGACCCTGCAAGAGGTGAACAGCGCTCCGATCGAGCTTTGGCCGGGCGACCAGCTTCTCGTCAACCTGCGCGAGGCCTGGGCGCTGTCGGACTTCGGCCAGAAGTTCGTCAACACGCTGATCGTCGCGACCGGAGTTGTCGTGGGCAAGATCACCCTGGCCTGCATCACCGCTTTCGCCCTGGTGTTCTTCAACTTCCGCGGTCGAATGCTGATCTTCTGGATGATCTTCATCACCCTTATGCTGCCATTGGAGGTGCGGATCGTTCCCACCTACGCCGTGGCCGCCAACGCGCTGACGCCGTTCCAGACCATCATGGACTGGACCGGGATTAGCTGGCTGATCACGACGGTGTCCGGCATCGAGGTCGCGCTGGAGTGGAACCTGCTGAACTCCTATACCGGCCTGATCCTTCCCCTCGTCGCCACCGCCACCGGCACGTTCCTCTACCGCCAGTTCTTCCTCACCATTCCGGACGAGCTGGTCGAGGCCGCGCGGATGGACGGCGCGGGGCCGCTGCGCTTTCTGTGGGACATCCTGATCCCGCTGTCGAAGACCAACATCGCCGCGCTGGCAACGATCATGTTCGTCTATGCCTGGAACCAGTATCTCTGGCCGCTTCTGGTCGTCACAGACCGGGCAAACTACGGGATGGTCGTGGTGCAGCTTTCCGACCTCGTTCCCGACCAGCTGACCACCGGCGGCGGCACGCCCACCTGGCATCTTGCGATGGCCGCGACCCTGGCCGTCATGCTGCCCCCCATCGCCATCGTCATCCTCATGCAGCGCTGGTTCGTGCGCGGCCTGATCAACACCGACAAGTGAGGCA
>JANPKV010000392.1:0-20873 GCA_031426185.1 Rhodobacterales bacterium
CAACGTAAAGCATCTGTCCGATGACGAACGCTGCCAGCGCCCAACCCAGACTCTTGCCGATCGAGGCCCCCGCCACCCAGAACACGACGCCCACACACAGAGAAGAAATCAACAGTCCCAGCAAGAATACTGGAAAACGCATTGAACCAAATCCCTCCACGGAGCAGCCTGTCCTGGACCCCTCCTATGACAAGGATACTTCGAATTGGTAAATATCGAAAGCACCGATTCATTGCGCTCCCAAATGCCCCTGCTCGACGCATAAGAGTAGCCTAGGTCCCAGGGCTGAAGTAGTCGCCATAGGCATGGTAGAGCGCCTCGTTGCTGGCGCGGGGCACATAGGTTTTCAGCGCCACCATATCGACCTTGTTCAGGACCACGCCCAGCAGCTTGTCTGCCAAGGCCGGTTCCGCATTCAGCGTGGCGCGCAGCAATTCCCGTGGCGTCTTGCCCCATTCGGCGACCAGAACGATTTGGTCGATCATGGGCAAAAGTACCCGCGCATCGACCACCGGACCAAGGGGCGCAAGATCAAGGATGATCGTCGGAAACTCGGTCCGCAGATCCGAGAGCCGCGCGCGCATGGTCGCAGAACCCAAAAGCTCGCTGGAATAGGACATGAGCTTTGGGGTCTCGCAGGTCAGAAGGTGCACGCCCGTTTCTTGCTGCACCTGGATCAGCGACCGCCAGGGTGCCTTGCCCATCAAGGCCTCGACAAGGCCTGGCGCTCTGGTAAGGCGCAGGTTGCGACTAAGCCCGGGATTGCGCGGATCTGCATCGATCAACAGCACGGGGTCGTCAAACGCGGCAAGCATGGTCGCAAGGTTGGCGGCGGTCGTCGACTTTCCCTCGCCCGGCAAGACGGAGGTCACACCGATGATACGCCCGGGCCGGTCGCCCATCCGCACGTCCGAGGCAAAGCGGATATTGCGGATCGTTTCGGCGAAAAGCGACCTCGGATGGTCCGCGACATAGGCCAGATTCCGCGATTCCGCGGGCACGGTCCGGGCGATTTCGGCAGCGGCGCGCTTGCGTCGAAATTCCACACTCCTGCGACGATCCAGACCCACGCTGCGCGCCAACTGGGACCAGATCCCCCGGGACTGGCGCGAGGCGCCACCACCCTTGGCCCCGTCGGCGGTATCGGGGCGAACAAGCGGCAGATAGCCAAGGAACCGCGTTCCGGTCTCGGCCTGAACGTGATCGCCGGTGCGCAGGTACCGATCCCGCCATTCCCGCAGGATGGCAGTCGCAAAACCTGCCAGCAACCCAAGCACGATCATCATGGCCAGCACACGACTGGTGCTTGGGCCGTAGGGCGACTTTGGCACCTCCGCCGCGGAAAGGATCCGCACGTTGGAAATCGGGAAAGTCTTTTGCTGATCCATTTCCTGAAAACGGGTCAGAAACGTCTGATACAGCATCGACAGTGTCAGTGCGCGCTGTTCCAAAGCGCGCAATTCGACCTGCGCCTCGGATGCGACCGAATTGGTATCCACAGCCAGCCCAAGGCTGTCCTGGAGGGCCTTCACGCGCGCCTCGGCCACCTCAAACTCTCCGCGCGCGGCTTCGGCCAGGGTGCCGACCTGGGCAAAAAGCCCCTTCAGCAGCTCGTCGATCCGGCTGCGCATGGCGGACGACTCGCCCTGTGCCGCACCGGTGTCCCCGGCTTCGTTCATGCGCCCGATCAGGGAGGACAATTCTTCCTGCATCAGCATCATGCGGTCATCGCCCGGCAGCGTGAACCGCAGGCCATTATCGCCGATGAGGGCGTCCGGTCCCTTTTGCAAGACCTGGTCATAGGTGTCCAACAGCGCCCGGCTGCGCGCCAGCTCGGCGACCGCCTCGGCAAGATCCTCGTTCAACTGCTGGACGTTCTCTTCGGTCATCAACGCGCCGCGCGACGAGACAAGCCCTTTTTCAGTGCGAAAGCGTTCGGCCTTCATCGCTGCCTGCTGGGCGCTGTCCTGCAGGTCGTTTAGACGTACCTGCAGCCATTCGGTGGTCTGTTCGGTCGCTTCGAAATTGGCGTTCAACAGATCCGCGACATAGGCCTCGGCATAGGCATCAGAGATCTTGGCGGCAAGAACCGGATCGTGCGACGCGTAACCGATATTGAAGGCACTGCTGCGTCCGACTCGCGATATCAGGATGCTTCCGCGCAATTTGCGCGCGACCTCGTTGCGCAAACCCGCCTCAGGGTCGGATGTGGCCGCCGGGGACGCGGGGGGCGAAGACCGCAGCAAGTTGATAGGCGCACGCAGGACCGACTTGACCCCGTTGACAAGACGCGACGCCCCTGAGACGGGCGGATTCAAAAAGGAGGCGTCCTTGTGCAATTGCAGCACGTCCGTGACCGCCACCGCAATCTGCTGTGACCGTATGACCTCGGTCGCACTTTCCAGTTCGTTTTCCGTATTCGTGGTGTTCTCAACCGACGAGATCTCTTCGATGGCGCGGTTGAGACTGCCGGACAAAAGGACCGTCGACCCGGTCAGAAAGGTCGGCGGCGTCGTCGCAAGATAAGCGACGCCCACCGCCAGCGCGATCACCACCCAGATGACAAAGCCACGCCGTTGCCGCCGCCCCGCCGCCAGGACGTGACCCAGCGTCAGCGATTCGGTCGCCTCGGGGCTGGTCGCTGGCGTTGCGATGGAATTTGACACGTCGGCGAACCGCACTCCGAAATCCTTCATTTGGCAGGCTCCCGCACTGTCGGCACGGACGTTGCGCCGTAAAGCATAAGCGACCGGGCGCCAAGCAGGCCCGAAGCCGTACCGAAATGCAATGCTCCCCGCATGATTGCACGATTTCGTGCCAGAGGGTCCGGGAATTTGACCAAAGCCATCGCTCCGCAGGCCGCCAGCTTGGCAATGGCCACCGCGACAAGCCCGCAGCGCCGCACTTGGCCCGATCCCGCAGCGATCAGGCTGGCATGCGTCTGCCCCATCCGCATCCGGCGGCGTAAAAGCCAGCCTAGCGTGGCGCGTTCCATGGGTACATCTTCATGCGCCAGGGCATCGGGCGCATGGGCAAAACGCACTCCGTTATGGCGGGCAGCGGCAAAGAACGCGGTGTCTTCACCACCCGACCGGCCCCGAGCGGGATCGAACCGAAGGCCAGCCATCCCCGGATCACCGATGTTCATCAAGACGTTACAGGTGTACCCGCCCTTCAGCTCTCCTGCCGCGTCGCGTTCGGGGCGGGTATCGTGCACCTGACCGCGGCGCATCCAGTCAGCCGCCCCCGGTCCGTAATGCGCGCGTACGTCGCCAAGCACGACCCCCGCACCCGTGGCGCTGGCTTCACGCCAAAGCGTTGCGATCCAGTCAGGGTCCAGACGTTCATCATCATCGGCAAAGGCAAGCCAAGCGACACCCGCCTGAGACGCGGCATCCAGCACGGCATTGCGCGCAAGCGAGATGTTGCGGGCCGGCGCATGCAGGTAGGTCAGCGGAAACGCCCCGTGGATGGCCATGACGGCCGCCTCGGCCGACGGCGTGTCGTCATTGTCAGCCACGATGATTTCCAGCGTCATGCCGGCTGGCAGGCGTTGCGCGAACAATGACCGCAACGTTTCAACCACCATCGGGCGGCGAAACGTGCAAATCCCGACAGCGATACGCGGTCCGGTCATGCTTTGGCCCCCGCTTGCCCGTTTTGCCAGGGCTGGACGACAAGGCGGGCCCAGAAGCCGGCGGACCACGCGGCGTGCATCGCACCGGCGGCAAAACCTGCCAGCAGGGATCTCGGGTCGCCGGTTCCCTTTGCAATCATGCCCCCCGCAAACAGGCAGGCAACCACCCAGACCAGCATCGGCACCGCAAAGACCCACGCCAGCGGCGTCAGAACCGCAAGCGCAAGTGCAGGGGCCAGCGCGATCACGACCATCTGGCGAAGCCCGGGCAGGCTTTTGTGTTTCAGGATGTTCTGCGCGCGGCCGCGCCCAAAGCGGAAATACTGGCGCACCAGTGCAACTGGGTCGCGGCGCGGGAAATAGGCCAGCCGCGTCGCCGCCGTCAGCCAGATGCGTCCGCCCGCTGCCCGCAGACGGACATCCAGTTCGGCATCCTCATTATGGCTGAACGCCGGATCGTAGCCACCCACCGCGCGAAACAGCGACAGGCGCATCAGGGCATGGTGACCGTGATCCACAAACCGGCCAACCGGGGCCATGCGATGCGCGGACCCGCCATTTCCAAAGCGCGAGTTCTGCGCAGCGGCGACTGCCGTCTGCCACAGCCCGTTGCCGACCGCCTCCATCCCCACGACGACGCTGTCTGCACCGGACGCTGCCGCGTCGGCCAAGAGCATGTCGCAATAGTCGGGTGGATAACCGGCATGGGCGTCGATGCGGATCAGCCAATCGGCATCGGCACCATAGGCAGCAACGGCACTGTTGATGGCCGCAGATTGCAACCTCGCTGGGTTATGCAGCAACGTGACAGGCTGACCGCTGGCTGCCCGGGCCGCGACGATGGCTTGCGTTCCATCGACAGACCCGCCGTCGGCGACGACGATGCGCGCGTCGGCGCGTGCGGCAAACGGCAGAATGCTGTCGAGCACCTGTTCGATATGGGCGGCCTCGTTCAAGGTCGGAATGACGATAAGAATCTTGCCGTGTGTTGAACTTGCGTCCGGCTCGGGGGCGGGGGTTGCCTCCACCTCACGCCTGGGTTCAGCGGGATTTGCGGTAGATGCCATGGTATCAACTAGCGCCTTCGCGTCGGATTCCGTCGCGGTCCAGAGGTGGCGGGGAAGGAGCGCGATCTTCGCGGCCATGACCGCACGCTGTGGCTTGCCAAAGCTATCCAGCAGTCCCTGAAGGGTTGGAGCAGCCAAGTCAGTCAACGTCACGCCGATATCCAGTTCTGCCAGCTTTCGTGCCACTTCGGTCCCGGCCAAAGCCAGCGGAACCGCCCCGAACGCACAGCCTTCATAAAGCCGGTTCGGCAACAACCAGTCAGAGTTCTGCCCGGCCTCGTAGCGATCCACCAGCCAGGCAAAGTCCACCTTGCTATACAACTCGGGCAGATCATCCGGGTTGCGGTACGGTCCGATAAAGTTGATGTCCGGGTTAGCCGCGACGACAGCGTGAAAGTCCGGCAGCACATCCAGCGCGGGTCGCCCGGCAAGCACCACCTTGTACCGCCCGGGCGCGGCTCTGGTCACCTCATCCAGCACGGCCAACGACGCCGCGCAGCGCAGGATGCCAAACCAGCCGATCGTCGGAATCGGCCGGTCTTCCGATGCGCGCAGTCTGGTGTCGTGCCTCGGTCCGAATTCGTTGACCTTGTTTTCGACCAGACGAATGCGGGTGCGGCTTGATAGCTGGCAGTTGGGCGCAAAGTATTCCCGGACAAACCCGGGCGACGATGTCAGCAAGACGCGGACATGACGTGCCAGTGCGCGTTCCGTCCGGCGCATCGCCTTTGCGCGCAGCCCCTGGCCCAGCATCATTCGGTGGATATCCAGGACCTCATAGACCAGTTGCGGCTGCGGCCCGGACCAAAGCCGCCGGGCGCGGCCTGCGACGGCAAGCATTTCGAGATTCCGGGCAAGAATGACATCCGGACGCGGCAAGCAACCGAGCGTCTTGCCCGCCGCAACCACGGCCAGCACGACGGCCTGCATCCGCTGCGCCATGCGTCCGTTGCTGGTGACTCCAAGGACAAGTGCGGGTCCCGGCAAAGGGGCAGTGCCCCGCCGAAACCCCGCCAGGGTGACCTCTGCACCGCCAGCCTGCAGCATCGCGACACGTCGCCAGATCGCGCTGTCGTCCAGGTCATGGGCAAGATACAGAATCGAAACCATCAGGCGTCCTTTGGCGGCACGTCAGCTGGCCGCCGACGTCACGGCACGCAGCGGCGCGCGGACGGGCGCAAGGTCACGTTCCATCACACCATGCAGATAGTCGGCGAATTCGTCGCGCAGGTCGTCACGCCGAAGCGTCAGATGGACCGCTGCCTGCATGAACCCGGCCTTGGTGCCGCAGTCGAACCGCGTGCCGCTAAAGCGAAAGCCAAGCACCGAGCCCGGTTTGGTCGCGATTTCGGTCGCAATGGCGTCGGTCAACTGGATTTCGCCGCCCGCGCCAACGGTCTTTGACTCCAGATGATCAAAGATGCTCGGGCTCAGGATATAGCGGCCAATAACGGCCAGGTTCGACGGGGCGGTACCGCGGCTTGGCTTTTCCACCATCCCGCGGGGGTGTACCAGCCTGCCCTTTTCCATCGCCACATCCAGAATGCCATAAGACGAGGTCTGATCAGGTGCGACCTCCATCGTGGCGACGAGGCTTCCGCCGGTTTCCTCATGCGCATCCACCATCTGCTTGAGGCATCCGGTGCTGCCGACGATCAGGTCGTCGGGCAAGATGACAGCCGCTGCCTGGTTGCCGACCAACCTGCGCGCGCACCACACGGCATGACCGAGACCAAGCGCCTGATGCTGGCGGACATAGGCGATCCGCCCGCTATCCATGTTGGTCGTGGCAAGGGTTTCCAAAAGCTGGGTCTTGCCCGCCTTTCGCAGGGTAGCTTCAAGCATCGGATTGACGTCGAAGTAATCCTCAAGCGACGACTTGCCGCGCGCGGTCACAAAGATGAAATCGGTAATCCCGGCCTCGCGCGCCTCTTCAACCGCGTATTGGATCAGCGGTCTGTCCACCAGCGTAAGGATCTCTTTGGGGATCGACTTGGTGGCTGGCAGGAAACGGGTCCCGAGACCTGCAATCGGGAAAATCGCGGTTGTGACTTTGGCGCACATGATGAGACCTTTGCTGCGTCGTGTCTTGCGACGGGATTATTCAATGAGATCGCCGCGCTGCGGCACATTCAGCTAGGCCCCGCCGCGTAACGCTGCAATGCACGGAATGCGTCAGAATTGCAACTTCTGGTTGAAATGGCAAGATTCAGCGCATCCACGAGCACAAAATAGGCAGCATGATGAAGCGTGCTGCACTGCGTGAAGGAACCCAATTCAAAGCCTCGCTTTATCCGAGTTGGTGGTGAAAATCGCCAGTAAGGCCATGATCGTTTCGAGAAGCTGCACAAAACCGGATTTCTGGCCCGATTTGTGACGTACCTGCGGCCACATGAAGATTGTGGACAGTCAAAGCGCCCTACCCGGCCTCCACCGCACAGCAGCCGCCATCAAATCGGGCATTCGGGCATGACGAAGCCCTGTGATCTATGGCTTTTGCGCTGCAGTGCGGCGTCAAACGTCCCGACACACGCGCAGCCGCGCGGCTACGGCTGACCCCTTGGCCGCGCGATCCAGCCCTTTCGCCCCAGCACCGCGTGAAGAAGCACCGCCACCAACAAGGTGAACAAAACCGCGAATATCGCATCCGACAGAAAATGCCGGCCTGCCGCGATCCGCTGCCACGCGATGAAAAGAGGGATCACTAGCACCGTGCTTGTCGCGAAACGATAGGTGATCAGGCCCATTTGGTCGCGAAACCGCGTCAGGATCACGACCAGACACACCGCCAGAGCCACCGCTCCCGACACCTCGCCTGATACAAACGAACAGTTCCGCGCGCATTCCTCGGAAAACTGGGTGGGAGGGGTGAAGGCAAGCGGTCCTCCGAACTCCACCACATTGGCGGGTCGCGCCCGACCCCAGACAGGTTTCAGGATCTGATCGACCAGCAGCCCCGGGCCGATCGCGTAAAGACCAACCACGTAAACCCATACCCTGGCCGGCACCGCGAAGGCGTCGCGGCGCCGCAAGATGCGGTACACCAGCGCAACAAGTGCCACAAAAAGCACCGCCTGCGACACGCGCCAGACCCCAAGCCGGGCCACATTCGGCCACCCCGAATCCGCCCCGGAAAAGCGCGCCACGGGATCGCGGAAAAGTCCCGTCACCCAAAGATCCAGACCGGGCCAGAGCGCAAACACCGCAAAACTTGCGGTGATCGCCGCAACAAGCGCCAGCGTCTGCCGAAGTGACGTCGACATCATGGCAGGCATTCCACCCCAACAAGAAAAGCCGACAGCGGGACATCGGCATAGGTTCCACCGGCGCGGTCCAGGGGAAAAGCCTCAGGCTCCGGTGAACCTGGGCAGACCGGTGGCTTGGCTGTAACGAAAAGCACGCGCCCGGCAAGATCGGAGGGCACCGGGTACCGTTGTTCGTAGTGGTTTTGCGGTCTGCCTTTTGGCCGCACCGCATAGACCGCAACACCCGCATCCCGCCCGGTATAGAAAAGATCCGCCAGCACATCGCGCCGCGACGCAACAACCGGCACCGCGTTCGCGGCCGCCAGATTCAGAACCTGCCGGCTAAGCGCGGCCTGCCCCAGATACCGCACGACCACGGGTTCGGACCGACCCAGTGTCAGTCCGGGCATCAGCGTCAAAAGCGGCAGCGCAACTGCAACCGTTGCATTGATGACAAGCGACGCCGCCATGAGTTTCGGCCTGGAGCGCAAGACTGCGACAGCCACCACGGTCCCCGCAAAGTAGGCCGAGGCCGCCCAGTTCGCATAAGCCCGGTCCATCAGGGCCTGCCCACAGACGATGACGATGGCAGGAACCACAAAGACCAGCAGGCGCCAGTTGGCCTTGTGCCGCGTCGCCACCAGAAGCGCTACGAAAAGCACAGGCCCAAAGACCGCAAACTGGCTGAAGAAGAACTCGGCAAGACCTGCCAGATTGAAACCGCCGAGCACCGCGTCGTCACGGACCCATCCGATATTGTCCACGGTATGGGATACGGTCGCCATGCCGTTCGACAGGTTCCACAGGATGTTGGGCGATATGACGATCACAAACGTCGCAAACATCGCCGCCGCCTGGCGCGCCGACAGTCGCATCGCCGGCACCAGCACTGCGCCAAGGAAGACACCAATGAAGAAATAAGCCCCTGCATACTTTGCCAGAAACGCCAGACCCGCCATCGCCCCCGCCAATACGGCAAACCGCAGCCTGTCGCTGTCGAGAAGCCGGGCGTGGAAATAGATGGCCGCTGCAAAGAACGGTGCCATGATCGTGTCGGTGGAGGCCAGAAGACTACCGACGGCCACCATCGGCAAGGTCGCATAGCTTGCCGCGACCAGCAGCGCCGCATGCGGCCCGTGCAGGCGCGCGGCAAGGCCCGCCAGGATCAAAGCGGTCGCGCCGTGAAAGACCGCAAACGGCGCGCGCACCCAGAACGGCGCACCGCTGCCCGCCAGCCACGTCACGCCTCCGATCACCCAGGCGATCAGCGGCGGCTTGGAATAATACCCAAAGTCAAAGCTCTGTCCCCAAAGCCAATACTGACTTTCGTCGACGTAAAGATCCGTCCGGTTGAACGCGAGAAGGACCAGCCGCGCGCAGGTGATCGCGGCAACCAGACCAATCGTTGGCAAGAGCCAGCTACCAGGTTCGGACTTGGACATGGGCCTCTTTGCGGATCAGCGAAATCGACCGCCTGTAGACCACCAGCCTTCGCGATTGTCCAAGGGAAATGACTGGGCCGCGGGGATCCGGCGGGCCTTGAACGGCGGCGCGGCGCAGACGCTCGAAAGCCACGCAGCGGCATCACGACCGTCACGGTCCCGACGATGTCTTGAAGAAATTTGGTGAGCCGGACAGGATTCGAACCTGTGACCCGCTGATTAAAAGTCAGCTGCTCTACCAACTGAGCTACCGGCCCACGCAAGGGTCGCTGATTAGGCATCCCCATGGCACCGGTCAAGGGCAAAAGCGCGGCGGGGACTCGCAAAATGGACGGCTCCCGCGTATATGGCGGCACATGACGCGCGAACCGGTCCTTGGCGGCTTGCCCTTTGTGAAAATGCACGGGGCGGGCAATGATTTCATCATCATCGACACGCGCGGGCGCGTGTCGGCGGTGACGTCCTCGCTTGCGCGATTTTTGGGTGACCGGCATCGCGGCGTCGGATTTGACCAGCTGGCCGAGATCAGGTCCGTCGACGACGCCGATATCGGACTGGAGTTCTGGAACGCCGACGGCACGCGGGCCGAGTCATGCGGAAATGCAACGCGTTGCGTGGCCGATCTGGTGATGACCGAGACGGGCGCGACCAGCCTGACACTGCGGACCGTGCGCGGTGTCCTGCAGGCGTTTCGTCGTCCCGACGGGCGCGTCACCGTCAACATGGGCCACCCGCAGCTTGACTGGAAGGACGTTCCGCTGACACACGCGGTCGACACCCTGCGGCTGCCGCTTGATGGCGATCCGGTCGCGGTCGGCATGGGCAACCCCCACTGCGTTCGGTTCGTGCCAGACGCGGATGCGGTGCCTCTGGCAACCGTTGGACCTGTCCATGAACACGACCCGCTTTACCCACAGCGCACCAATGTCGAGTTTGCCAGCGTGACCGGCCCTGACCGCCTGCGCCTGCGCGTGTGGGAGCGGGGCACCGGCATTACCCTTGCCTGCGGCTCCGGCGCCTGCGCCACGGCGGTCGCCGCACACCTGCGCGGCTTGACGGGGCGGCGAGTGACGCTCGACGTCGATGGCGGTGTGCTGGAGGTTGACTGGCGCGACGATGGCGTCTGGCTGACCGGTCCCACAGCACATGTCTTCGATGGCTGGATCAGTGCCGACATGCTGGCTGCCCATCCGTGAACGCGCCCGTCTTTGCCACGCTGGGCTGTCGGCTCAATGCCTACGAGACCGAGGCCATGACCGAACTGGCCGCCGCAGCCGGTTTGTCGGACGCCGTGGTGGTCAACACCTGCGCCGTGACTGCGGAGGCCGTGCGCAAGGCCAAGCAGGAGATCCGCCGCCTCAGTCGTGCCCATCCCGGTGCCGCCATCATCGTGACGGGCTGTGCCGCGCAAACCGAGCCTGAAACCTTCGCCGCCATGCCCGAGGTCACGCGCGTCATCGGCAACACCGAAAAGATGCAGGCGGCGACATGGACGGGTCTTGCCGTCCCCGATCTGATCGGCACGACGGAGCGGGTGCAGGTCGATGACATCATGTCGGTCCGTGAAACCGCCGGTCACCTGATCGACGGCTTCGGCCGCCACCGCGCCTATGTCCAGGTCCAGAATGGCTGCGATCACCGCTGCACGTTCTGCATCATTCCCTACGGGCGCGGCAACTCCCGGTCGGTTCCTGCAGGGGTCGTGGTGGATCAGATCAAGCGGCTGGTGGATCGCGGTTTTCTGGAGGTGGTGCTGACGGGCGTGGACCTGACCTCCTGGGGTGCCGATCTGCCCGCGACGCCCCGCTTGGGCGATCTGGTCCAACGTATCCTGCGGCTTGTGCCGGACCTGCCCCGCCTTCGGATCAGTTCCATCGACTCCATCGAGGTAGACGACGCCCTGATGCAGGCTATCGCGTCCGAGCCCCGCCTGATGCCGCATCTGCACCTCTCGCTCCAGGCCGGGGACGACCTGATTCTGAAGCGGATGAAACGCCGCCACCTGCGCGACGACGCGGTCCAATTCTGCGAGGCGGCACGGCGGTTGCGCCCGGACATGGTGTTCGGCGCCGACATAATCGCGGGCTTTCCGACCGAGACGGAGGAGATGTTCCAGCGCAGCCTCGATCTTGTCGCCGATTGCGGGCTGACCTTCCTGCACGTCTTTCCCTATTCCGCCCGCAAGGGCACCCCGGCCGCGCGGATGCCCGCCGTGCCGGGACCGGTGATCAAGGAGCGGGCGTCGCGACTGCGAGCAGTGGGGGAGGTGTCGTTGCAGCGGCATCTTGAGGCGCAGGTGGGTCGGGTCCACTGCGTGCTGACGGAGGGGCCAAGGATGGGCCGGACCGAAGGCTTCGCCGAGGTGGATTTTGGGGCGGATCAGCCCGAGGGGGCGATTGTGGAGGCGAAAATCAGGGGCGTTGCCGGGGGGCGTCTGGTCGCTTGAATTGGTGGGCGTCCACGGCCGGACCTATTTCACGTCGATGCTTCGAAGACGACAGGGCGGTCATCTTGACCGTTGGTCAAATGCTTTCGCTGGCCTGGCGGCGCTGTGTGCCTTGATTGCGGTCGGAGGGTCAAAGGCTAGTTACCTATGCGGCCACCCCCCGTCACCTGATCGTATCGCCCCGCTGCAAGGTCGGGAACAGCTCGATCCGCCGCGCACCGACCTCTGATGGGCTCCTCTGGTTCGCGATGATCTCGGCCGCCTTGCGACCAATTTCCAGACGGCAGGCATCCATCGTCGCCAGCAGTCGCGGCAATCCATCGAGCAGGTCGACGCCGTTGAACCCGGCAAGCCCGACCTTTCCCGGCACATCGATGCCCTGATCGAGGCAATACAAAAGCCCCCCCGCCCCGATCATGTCATTGGAATAATAAAGAAAATCGACATCCGGCCGGCGCGACAGAACAGTCGCCGTCATCTCGCGGCCTTTCAGAAGCGCCGAGCCGCCGGAATAGTATTCGCGCTCAACAAGCGTCAACCCCGCCAGCGCCAGAGCCTCTTCGAACCCCTCCAACCGTTTTCGTGCGCGGTGGTCGTTTGGCATCTGGGTGCCCAGGAACGCAATCTTGCGGTAGCCTGCGGCGATGATCGCCTCGGCCATCTGACGCCCGGCACGGCGGTGGGAAATGCCGACCGCGCTGTCGACCGCCTCGCCGTCGATATCCATGATCTCGACGATGGGGATGCCCGACTGCGCCATCATCGCGCGTGCGGCGTCGGTATGTTCCAGTCCCGCGACGATCAGCCCCGACGGACGCCAGGACAGCATTTCATAGATCACCTGTTCTTCCCGGTCGGGCAGGTAGTTCGTGACGCCGACCACGGGTTGCAGACCTGTGCCGTCCAGCTTGTCGGAAATCCCGGTCAGCACCTCGGGAAACACAAGATTGGACAGCGACGGGATCACCACGCCGACCAGATTGACCCGCTGCGAGGCCAGCGCGCCTGCGATCTTGTTCGGGACGTAGCCAAGGCTGCGCGCCGCCTCCAGCACCCGTTCCCGCGTCGTGCCGGAAACGTCGCCGCGGTTGCGCAAGACCCGGCTCACCGTCATTTCACTGACGCCCGAGGCCTCGGATACATCGCGCAGCGTGAGCGGGCGGCGGGGGTCGGTATTCAGCGGTCTGGACAAGGGCGAACCTGCGGATGCGAAGGCAGATGAGACCTTGTTAGCGGCAAAGCCGAGGGTTGTCCAAGCGACTTTGGCCCCCGGATGAACGCGCGTGGTGCCGCCAACCCTGTTGCATCAGACGAAAATTCGCCGCATGAAAGCCGCCATGGCCCCGTAGCTCAGCCGGATAGAGCGACGGTTTCCTAAACCGTAGGCCGCGTGTTCGAATCACGCCGGGGTCACCAGATCACATCCTGAGTATTCGCCAGATTTGGGTCGCCCTGCGGCTGATGGCGCGCTAGCTGTATCCGGTGGGCAAATTGCCCGGAAAACTCGGGTGTCACCATGATCAAGTCGCTTGCCGTTGCATCTTTGCTTGCCTCGACCGGGGTCGGTCTGGCGCAGGAGACCGCGTCTCATGACAACCGCATTGACCTGATCCGCTCCGACGCACCGGAGCTGGCCTTGCCCGGGTCGCTGGCGGTGGGGGTGCAGACGATCAAGGTGGTGAACCCTGACCAGCTGGATATCGTGAACGTGACCGGCCCGGATGCGATGCCGCGATATGACCGGCCCCTGACGCTGGAGGTCTGGTATCCGGCGACCGGTGCGCGCGCGATCGCGGGCAGCCAGGCATACCCCGATGTGCTGATCCGCGATGGCAAGCGGCGCGTTACGCTGTTCGGGACGGCGGTGCGGGATGCCCCGCCAGAGACGGCGGGCGGGCCTTATCCGCTGATCCTGATCTCGCATGGCTATCCGGGGAACCGCCATCTGATGGCACATCTGGGCGAAAACCTTGCCAGCAAGGGATATGTCACGGTCTCCATTGACCATACCGACAGTACCTATGACAGCCAGCTGGCGTTCGGCAGCACCCTGGTCAACCGCCCGCTTGACCAGATGTTCGTGCTGAACCAGATCGCCGCGCTGTCGAAAACCGGAGGATCGTTCCTGAACGGGCTGGTCGATGCAACCAATACCGGGATCATCGGCTATTCGATGGGCGGATATGGTGCGGTGATCGTGGCGGGGGGCGGCGTCACCGAGGCCAGCACCGCCTATGACTGGGGAGCGCCTGCAGGCACGCTGAAGGTGCATCAGGACGGGACCGACAGCCAGCGGTCACTTTCCGATCCGCGGGTGAAGGCGGTCGTGGCGATTGCTCCGTGGGGTCGGAATACCGACTTTTGGGATGCGGCGGGGCTGGCCAACATCCGCTCCCCGATCATGTTCATCGCGGGCAGCAAGGATGACGTGTCGCTTTACGAAGGTGGCACGCGCGCGATCTTTGAAGAGGCGGTGAATGCGGATCGTTATCTGCTCACGTTCATGGGCGCGAACCATAACGCAGGCGCCCCGATGCCTGCACCCGTCGAGGCGTGGGAGCCTGTCGAAGGGTTGGATTTCATCCCGGCAGAACATTACACCGACGCGGTCTGGGACAATGTTCGGATGAACAACATCACGCAGCACTTCACCACGGCCTACTTTGGCAAACTGCTGAAGGGCGACGAGGGGATGGAGCGCTATCTGACGCTTGTGGAAATGGCCGAAGATGGGGTGGCGGACCGCGACGACGCGGGCACACCAACCGCTGCAGACACATATTGGGCGGGATTTCCGCTGCGCAGCGCGGTCGGGCTGCGGCTGGAGCACCGCCAAGCACCCTGAGGCGAGCCGAGCACCGAACCCCGGCCCGATACCTCAGAAATCCAGATGCTGCACGTCCAGGGCGTTGGCCTGGATGAATTCGCGCCGCGGTTCGACGACATCGCCCATCAGCTTGGTGAAAATGTCGTCGGCATCGGCCAGATCGTCGACCTTGACCTGCAACAGGGTGCGCGCCTCGGGGTCAAGGGTGGTTTCCCACAGCTGTTCTGGGTTCATCTCTCCCAGACCCTTGTAGCGCTGCAGGGTCAGACCCTTTTCACCCTCGGCCAGAACCGATTTCAACAAGTCGATCGGCCCGTGGATCGGCTGATCGCGGTCCTTGCGCACAAGGCGGGCGGGGTCGCGGTAGACATGGGCGTGCTGGGCCGCGACATGCCCCAGACGACGTGCCTCTCCCGACCTCAGAACCGCACCATCAAGGGTGCGCAATTCCTCGACGCCGCGCAGGATGCGGCTGAGGCGGATGCCGTGATCCTGCGTGATCCGTCCCGTCCAGCCGCGTTCGTATTCCTGTGCGACAAGGTTCAGCCGGTTCGCGACCGTATCGGCGACCGTTTGCAGATCGCCATCGGCACGACCCGGGTCGAATGCACCGGCAAGTGCTGCCTGTTCAAGAATGGCGCGCGGATAATGGGTGGGAAAGCTGTCGAGTACCTTGCGGAACGCGCGCGCCCCTTCGATCACCCGGGCCAGATCGGCGCCGGCGATTTCCTCGCCCGAAGGCAGGCGCAGAACAGCCCCGTCGACGCCCATCTCGACCAGATAATCCTCGAGCGCGGCCTGATCCTTGAGGTAGACCTCGGACCGCCCGCGCGCCACTTTGTAAAGCGGCGGCTGTGCGATGTAGAGATAGCCACCCTCGATCAGCGCAGGCATCTGGCGGAAAAAGAACGTCAGCAGCAGCGTGCGGATGTGTGCTCCGTCCACGTCGGCGTCAGTCATGATCACCACCTTGTGGTAGCGCAGCTTGCCGATGTCGAACTCGTCGCGCCCGATGCCGGTGCCAAGTGCTGTGATCAGCGTGCCGATCTCGGCGCTGCCGAGCATGCGGTCAAACCGCGCGCGTTCCACGTTCAGGATCTTGCCACGCAAGGGCAGGACAGCCTGGTTGGAGCGCGAACGGCCCTGCTTGGCAGACCCACCGGCACTGTCGCCCTCGACGAGGAAAATCTCGGACTTGGCCGGGTCGCGTTCCTGACAATCGGCGAGTTTTCCCGGCAATGAGGCCACATCCAGCGCCGTCTTGCGCCGGGTCAGTTCGCGGGCCTTGCGGGCCGCCTCGCGCGCCAGCGCCGCTTCGATGATCTTGCCCACGATGCCGCGCGCGGGGCCGGGATTCTCCTCGAACCATTCGGCAAGTTTCTCGTTCACCAGATTCTCGACCGCCGGACGCACCTCGGAGGAAACGAGTTTGTCCTTGGTCTGTGAGGAAAACTTCGGGTCGGGCACTTTCACCGACAGCACGCAGGTCAGCCCCTCGCGCGCATCGTCGCCGGTAAAGTCGATCTTTTCGCGTTTCGCGATGCCCGATGTCTGCGCATAGGCGTTGATCGTGCGGGTCAGCGCACCGCGGAACCCGGCAAGGTGCGTGCCACCATCGCGCTGCGGGATGTTGTTGGTAAAAGGCAGCACCATCTCGTTGTAGCTGTCGTTCCACCACATCGCGACCTCGACCACGATGCCGTTGCGTTCGCCGATCATGTAGATCGGATCAGCGATCACGGCCTGCTTGGATCGATCGATATATTTGACGAATTCCTTGACGCCACCTTCGTAGAAAAGGTCGGTCTTGATCGGCTCGGGATGACGCAGATCCTCGATGATGATCCGCACCCCGGAGTTCAGGAACGCGAGTTCCCGCAGCCGGTTTTCCAGCGTCTTGAACTGATAGTCCAAATCGGAAAACGTGCCTTCTGGCCGGTTCGTCTTGGCGGATGCAAGAAACCGCACTTCGGTCCCCTTCATGCCGGGCGCGGGACCCGCGTCATGCACATGGACGGTGCATTCGCCGTCTTCAAACCTGGCGCGGTATTCGCGTTCATTCCGCCAGACCGTCAGCTCAAGCCATTCCGACAGCGCGTTGACGACGGACACGCCAACGCCGTGCAGACCGCCCGACACCTTGTAGGCGTTGCCGCTGTCGTCAGTGTTGTTGAATTTGCCGCCCGCATGCAGCTGGGTCATGATGACCTCGGCCGCTGAAACACCTTCTTCCTGGTGGATGTCGACCGGAATGCCACGTCCATTGTCGCGCACCGAAACAGAGTCATCGGGGTGGATGATGACTGTCACCGCAGTCGCGTGACCGGCCAGCGCCTCGTCGATGCCGTTGTCCACGACCTCATAGACCATGTGGTGCAGGCCCGACCCGTCGTCCGTATCGCCGATATACATGCCAGGGCGCTTGCGAACCGCCTCTAACCCTCTGAGAACTTTAATGGAATCGGCGTCGTAGGCGGCAGTGTTCTTGGGCTCTTCGGCCATTGGTCAGTAATCCCGTGAATGACCTGCGATTTATAGCGCTTTGGGGGGGGATTGTCACGCCTCGGACACAAGATTTAGGGGATCGGCGTGGCTTTGCCCATGGGCCGGACGGCTGTCGTCAGGGCGGGCGCATCGAACGCGAACAATCGCCGGATGCCCGCAATTTCCAGCCGTCGGACGACCGTGGTTGCCTAGCTTGTCAGCGGGATCACGATGCCGACGCCGATCAGCAAGACGCCCGAGGCAACGTTGATCCGCCGGATGCTTTTCGCCGAAGACAGCAACTGCCGCGCGCGGTCGATGAACAGCGCCAGTGCCAGATTGCCCGCCAGCGGGATCGCTGCGGACACCGTCAGGATGATGGCAATGTCCCATCCCGTCAGTCGCGTCAGGTCGAAAAAGCCGGGCAGCATACCCATGTAGAACAAGATCGCCTTGGGGTTCCCGATCACCACGGCAAGGCCGGTCAGAAACCCCGCCAGACGGCCGGGTTTGGTCAGGCGACCATCGGCGGACACCTCGCCCGACTTGCCCAAAAGCATGATCCCCATGGCGATGAAGATCGCTGCCGCGACCCACTGCAGCACGCTGAGAAAGTCGCCATAGACCGACAGAATCCAGGTAAGGCCAAAGATCGCCGTTAGGGGCCAGATCGCATCCCCCAGCACCACACCGACCGCAAGGGGCCATGCGCTGGCGAACCCGCCTGTCAGGGTGCGCGCCGTCAAGGCGACCCAGACGGGACCCGGCACCGCCCAAAGGGCGAACATGCCCGCCGCATAAAGCAGGATTTGCTGCAAGGTGATGGTCATGCGCGGCGGCCCGTCAAAAGAGATGCCCCAGCAGATCCAAAGCAGCCGTTCCATCCCATGCCGCCTCGCTGAGGGGAAGGACCATCAGCGCATCGGCGCCTTCGGACCGCACGGTGCCGATGCGTGCATCCGTCAGGTCGATCCAGGTCATTGGATTGGGCTGCGAGGCAAAACCAGCCTTTGCGTACAGGTCTGCGGTCCCGAACAGGACCAGAAACTGCGCCTGACTGGCCTTGGCCTCGGCAATCGCGGCCTGCAGCAGAGTGGCCGCGATCCCCTTGCCGCGATGGGCGGGATCTGTTGCCACCTCGGCCAGCCCGGCGATGGTGATCAACGCATCGCCCAGCCGCACGGCACGGTACAACAGGGCGACATGCCCCACCAGTTCCGGGGCGCGTGCCACGATCCGAAGATGATGGCGCTGCTGGAAATAGCTGCGGCCGCCGAAATCGGTCGTGAAGCACCGCGCCAACAGTGCCGCAATCTCGGCTTCATGCGCCGGGGTCAGCGACATTTCGGGAATTTTCGCGATCTGCATTGGCGTTTGTCCCTAGCTTGTGATCCGGCTGTCGCCGTCGCTGCCGTCGACAACCATCACCTGCGCCCGATCGCCAAGGCTGTCGAACAAGGACAGCTCCGTTCCCGTCATGATGGCCTGCGCGCCCAAAGCGCATATCTCGTCGTAAAGGGCGGCGCGACGGTCGGCGTCGAGATGGGCCGCAACCTCGTCCAGCAGCAGAACCGGCGCGCGGCCAAGTTCGGCGGCCAATGCGCGGGCATTGGCAAGGATCAGGCTGATCAGCAACGCCTTTTGCTCTCCGGTGGAGCATTGGTCGGCAGGCACCGCCTTGACCCCGTAGGTGGCTTGCAGATCGGTGCGGTGCGGACCAAGCAGCGTACGCCCCGCGGCCATGTCGCGCCGTCGCCCATCGGTCCAGGCGACCGCCAGATCCTCGGCAGAAAGTTCCGGCCCGTTTTCTGCCCCCAACAGGGTGAGGTCGGCCTTGGGAAAGACCGTATCGGCCGCAGACTGGGCCACCGACAATCGGATCAGCGCCGCGTCGCGGTGGGCGATGATCATGGCCGCCGCCTCTGCCATCCGATGCTCCAAGGCACCGTACCAGCCCGGATCGCCGACCTGATCCTTCAGCAGCCGATTGCGGTCGCGCATCGCCTTTTCATATTCCAGCACCGCTTCGGCATGGGCGGGGTGAAACGACATGGTCAAACGGTCCAGAAACCGACGGCGTCCCTCGGCACCCTCGATCCACAGCCGGTCCATCGCCGGGACCAGCCACAAGACGCGCAGGATGTGGCCGAGCATCGCTTGCGTTGCGGCCTTGCCGTCGATCCGCACGACACGCGGCTCATCTCGTTCGGCAAAGGTTTCGATGTCGTGATCCGCCGCCAGCCCACGCACGGCGGCCGTGATTTTCCAGCCCAGCAGCTCGGGCTTGCGGGCAAGCTCGGATGTCGTCGCCCGGCGCAGGCCTCGACCCGGCGACAACAGCGACACCGCCTCCAGCACATTGGTCTTGCCGGCGCCATTGGGGCCGACAATCGCCACGGGCCGCCCGTCAAAGGCAGCCCGCGTCGCCCGGTGGCTGCGAAAATGCGACAGCGTCAGATGGGTGATGGCAAGCCCGCTCACGGTCTGCCCTTTCTGATTGGACAAATATCCTGCGGGGGGTCCGGGGGGCGCAAAGCCCACCGGTCCGGGTAGCTCAGACCCGCATCGGCATGACGACATAGACCGCCGACATGTCGTTGCCTTCGCGCATCAGGGTCGGATCGCCGGAGGAGTTGAACAGAAACACCGCATTCTCACGGTCCACCTGGCTGGCGATCTCCAGCAGGTATTTGGCGTTGAAGCCGATTTCCAGCCGCTCATCGTTATAGGCGACGGCCAGCTCTTCCTCGGCAGCACCGCTGTCGGGGGCGTTGACCGACAGCACCAGCCGGTCTTCGTCCAGCGACAGCTTCACCGCACGCGAGCGTTCGGACGATACCGTGGCGACGCGGTCCACCGCCTTGGCAAATTCCGCCGCGTCCACCTCCAACCTGCGGGTGTTGCCGGTCGGAATGACGCGGGTGTAGTCAGGGAACGTGCCGTCGATGACCTTGGAGGTCAGCGTGATCGCGGGCGTGGCAAACCGGATTTTGGTTTCCGATACCGAAACCGCGATTTCGGCGCTGTCATCATCGAGCAACTTGCGCAGTTCGCCCACCGTCTTGCGCGGCACGATCACGCCGGGCATCCCCTGTGCTGCATCGGGCAGCGGCGCATCGATCCGGGCCAGACGATGGCCGTCGGTCGCGACACAGCGCAGGACCGGACCGCTGTCGCCGGTCGAGACATGCATATAGACACCGTTCAGGTAGTATCGCGTTTCTTCGGTGGAAATCGCGAATTTCGCCTTGTCGAACAGCCGCCGCAGAACCGGGGCCGGGGCGGTGAAATTCGACGAATATTCTGCATTCGCCATCACCGGAAAATCTTCTTTCGGCAGCGTCGCGAGCGAAAAGCTGGACCGCCCCGCCGTCACGTTCAGCCGACCAGATGCGCCATCCTCGGCCAGACTGACCAACGCACCATCCGGCAACTTGCGCACGATCTCATGCAGCATCACCGCCGATACGGTCGTCGCACCAGGTTTTTCGACCATCGCCGGGGCGCGGTCCAACACCTCGATGTCCAGGTCCGTCGCGCGAAAGCTGACTTCAGCCCCTGCAGCCTCGATCAGGACGTTGGCCAGGATCGGGATCGTGTTGCGCCGTTCCACCACCGACTGCGCCTGGGCCAGTGCCTTTAGCAAAGCACTGCGTTCTATGCTGATCTTCATGCCACTTCCCCCTGCGCCACTTCCCCGGATGGGGAGGCAGACCATAACCCGT
>JANPKV010000393.1:0-13545 GCA_031426185.1 Rhodobacterales bacterium
CTATTGCCTGCCCGGGCTTGAGCTGGCCCCGAATGCGCGACCACTCGTCTTCCGTCTTGATCCAGTGGTCCACGCCGCAATAGACATTGCCAGCCCAGCCCATCGGAATGCTGGAAGCCGCCACGTCCCGCGGATCGCGCGTTAGGTGAACGATGCGGATGTCAGGAAAAAACTCAAGCGCGCGTTCGATTCCACGATGCAATACCAAGGCGGCCATCTCCCGGCCCTTGCGGCTTTGATCCGCAAAAGACGCGATCTGCGCTTTTGCCGGGCCGTCAGCAAGGGTCATGCGGGTATAGCAGAACACGAAGTCGCGCTTCAGGTTTTCGGCATCGATCTGCCAGGCCCCGTCACGCCTGGACATATGGTCAAAGAAGAAATCAGATTCGATTGGAGGCAAGGCGCGGATGGCCGTTCAGCATCAGCCCAAGCATTGTCGATCCCGAACAAAGCGCGCCATAAACGAGAATGAAATTGGCTGAGCCACCCATCGCTGCCCCCAGACACCGACATTTAAAACAAAAAACGCATGTCATCCCGGTCTGTAAAACACCGCTTATGCCGCAGGTTGCAAATAACAACCGGGCGGCAGGGCATCTTTCGATTGCCCGGCAATCAGTATATGGGCTTGGAATCTCATCTGACCAGCAAAAAAGAGGACAGTTCCAATGACCATCACCCGCTACGGCACCGGCCCCCGCATGTCCGAGGCAGTTGCCTTTGGCGGCTTCCTCTGGGTGGCAGGGCAGGTTGGCGAGCCCGGCCATTCGGTCGCTGACCAGACGCGTCAGTGCCTGGCCCACATCGACCGCATCTTGGCCGCTGCAGGGACGGACAAGACGCGCATCCTGTCGGCACAGATCTGGCTTGCGGACATGGCGGCATTCGCTGACATGAACGCGGTCTGGGACGCCTGGGTGCCACAGGGCGATACGCCGGCCCGCGCCACGGGCGAGGCGAAACTGGCGACGCCCGATTATCTGGTCGAGGTGATCGTCACCGCGGCGCTGCGCTAGGCGCGATCTGCAACGCGCCGACATTGCCGGGTCGGCCTGCCGCAGGCGCGGGCCGACACCTTACACCCTCAGGAACGCCACCAGGGCGGCGGTCGATCCGTCCTTGCCCGCCGCCGCGGATCTTCCCTCCAGCACGGGTTGCAGGGCGAGCGCCAGTTCCTTGCCCAGTTCCACCCCCCACTGGTCGTAGGAGTTGATCCCCAGGATCACCCCCTCGACAAAGACCCGGTGTTCGTAAAGCGCGATGATCTGGCCAAGGACAAAGGGCGTTAGCTGGTCATAGGCCAGCATGGTTGACGGCCGGTTGCCCGGGAAGACCCGGTGGCGCGCCTGCCGGTCGAGTTCTGACCCTGTCAGGCCCTTTTTGGACATGATTTCGCGCGCTTCATCCAGGCTGCGTCCGCGCAGCAGCGCCTCGGCCTGGGCAAGGCAGTTGGACACCAGCAGCAGATGCTGATGCGCAAGGTCCGGCTCATGACCGCGCCGCGCGACCAGAAACTCGCACGGCACCGGCCGCGTGCCCTGATGGATCAACTGATAGAACGCGTGCTGGCCGTTGGTGCCGGGCTCTCCCCAGACCACGGGTCCCGAATGCATCGTCAGGTCGGACCCGTCGATGGCAACACGCTTGCCGTTCGATTCCATTTCCAGTTGCTGCAGATAGGCAGGCAGGCGCGACAGGCGCTGGTCATAGGGCAGCACCGCGCGCGTCGTGTGCCCGCAGATCTGGTTGTGCCAGATGCCCACGAGCGCCAGCATGACGGGCATGTTCTGCGCCAGGGGGGCGGTCAGGAAGTGCTGGTCCATCGCGCGGCCGCCCGCCAGAAACTGATCGAACGCCTCCGGCCCCACCGCGATCATCAGCGACAGGCCGATCGGGCCCCACAGCGAATAGCGCCCGCCTACCCAGTCCTCGAACCCGAAAACACGCGCGGGATCAATGCCATAGGCGGCGGTTTTGGCAGCGGCGGTGGACACGGCGGCAAACTGTGCGCCGGGGTCCGCGACGACCTTGGCCATCCAGGCCTTGGCGGTATCGGCGTTGGTCATCGTCTCGATGGTGGTGAAGGTCTTGGAGGCCACGATCACCAGCGTCGTCGCGGGATCAAGGCCCCGCAGCGTGTCGGCAATATGCGCCCCATCGACATTGCTGACGAAATGCACCCGCGGCCCGTCATGAAAGGGGGCCAGTGCCAATGTGGCCATCGCGGGACCAAGGTCCGACCCGCCGATGCCGATGTTCACGACATCGGTGATGCGTCCCCCCTGCCCCGTAAAGGCGCCGGACCGCACATCGCGCGCAAAGGCGGCGCAAAGGTCGCGGATGCGCCGCACCTCGGGCATCACATCCTGCCCGTCCGTCCTGATCTCTGCCGTGTCACCGGCGCGAAGGGCCACGTGCAAGACCGCCCGCCCCTCGGTCAGGTTGATCTTCTCGCCGCCAAACATCGCCGTCCGCTTGGCCGCGACGCCCGATGCCTCGGCAAGTGCCACCAACCGGTCGCGCGCGGCGGCATCGATATTGGTCTTGGCATAGTCGAGCAGCATCCCGTCGACCTGAACCGAAAACTCGGTCGCGCGGTCGCCCTTGCCGAACAACTCCATGATCGGACGCGCCGCCATCTGCGCGTGATGGTCCTTCAGTCCCTGCCAGTCAGCTTGCATGCGCTTACTCCGCCCAATGCACGGTTGCGTTGTCGAGAACCGCGCGCACCGGCGCGTCCATTGCTTCCAGTCCCATGGCGCGTTCGAGCGCGGCGCGCTTTTCATCGCCGGTGATCAGGATGTGGATGTTGAACGCCCCTTTCAGCACCTGGGCAGTCAGCGTGACGCGCGGCTCTCCGGCGGCGTCGGCCCGCATCGGCATCAGGATCGGCGCATTCGGGGCCAGCGCCTCGGCCAGCCGGTCCGCGCCGGGGAACAGGCTTGCGGTGTGCATGTCGGCCCCCATGCCCAGCAACAGAACCGATATCGGCAGATGCGGCTTCAACCCGGCGGCCAGATCGTCCAGCGCCTCCTCCGGTGTCGGCACCGGGGCATAAAGCGGGATCAGCCGGGCATTGACCGCGCGCCCCCGCACCAGCCGTTCGCGTATCAGGCGCGTGTTTGACCGGTCGCTTTCCTCGCCCACCCAGCGCTCGTCGTTGAGAAAGATCGAGACATGTTCCCAGTCCAGTTCCACACCCGACAGCGTGTCAAAGATGGGCCCCGGCGTCGTGCCCCCCGGCACGCATAACGAGGCACGTCCGTCGCGGCGCAAAAAGTCTGCCAGCTGGCCCGCCATGATATCGGCCAACTTCAGCATCA
This sequence comes from Rhodobacterales bacterium, assembly GCA_031426185.1. Lineage (GTDB taxonomy): Bacteria > Pseudomonadota > Alphaproteobacteria > Rhodobacterales > Rhodobacteraceae > JAJNPS01. Next base: position 3,324 of record JANPKV010000393.1, read on the forward strand.
GGAATTCGCGGTCGGGATATGTCTCCAGGATCATTCCTTGATCTCGCGCCAGCGCCTCCCGTCCCGGTGCATCAGCATCAGCGCATCCTCGGGGCCGGACGATCCCGGATCGTAGGGCTGCGGTTTGGCACTGCGTTGATCCCAGGCGTCAATGACTGGATCGGCCCAGGCCCAGGCCGCCTCCACCTCGTCGCCGCGCATGAAAAGCGTCTGGTTGCCCCGGATCACATCCATGATCAGCCGCTCATAGGCATCTGGCACATCCTCGGCATCCGCCCCCAGCGCATCGGCGAACGACATGTCCAGCGGGACCTGCAGCAAACGCATGCCGCCCGGTCCCGGTTCCTTGATCATCACCATCAGGTTGATGCCTTCGTTTGGCTGCAGCCGGATCACGAGGACGTTTTCCAGCCACCCCTTGGCGTCGTCAAAGATCGAATGCGGGACCGCCTTGAAGGTGATCGCGATCTCGGAGGCGCGGGCGCGCAGACGCTTGCCAGTGCGCAGATAGAACGGCGTCCCCGACCAGCGCCAGTTCGAGACGCCCACCTTCATGGCGATGTAGCTTTCCACCCGGCTCGTCGGGTTTTCGGCATGTTCCAGATACCCGCCCTCGCCCCCGCCGGCCAGATATTGGCCGCGCACGATGTCTTCGGGTTTGACCGGGTCCAGCGCGCGGATCACCTTCAGCTTTTCGTCACGGACGGCGTCGGGGTCGAAATGATAGGGCGGCTCCATCGCGATCAGGCACAAAAGCTGCATCATGTGGTTCTGCACCATGTCCCGCATGGCACCCGATTTGTCGTAATAGGACCCCCGCCCGTTCACCCCGACCGTTTCGGCCACGGTGATCTGGACGTGGTCGACGAATTCCGACTTCCACAGCGGTTCGAACAGGATGTTGGCAAAGCGCACCGCCATCAGGTTCTGCACGGTTTCCTTGCCGAGGTAATGGTCGATCCGGTAAATCTGGCTTTCGCTGAAATGGCTTGCCAGCACCGCGTTCAGCGCCTTCGCCGAGGCGAGATCGCGGCCAAAGGGCTTTTCCACCACGATGCGGCTTTTGCCGTCGGCGATGCCATGCGTGTGGAGCCGTTCCGCCAGATCACCGAAAAGCGACGGCGCGACCGAGAAATAGAAGGCCCTGACGACACCGGCGCGCATGATGTCCGCCAGCGCCTTCCAGCCGCCGTCGCCTTTGGCATCGATCGGCACATAGTCGATCTGACCCAGGAACTTGGCGATGGCTGCGGCGTCCTGAAGACCCACCGGCACGAACTCGGTGATCGCGGCGCCCACAGTTTCGCGAAACGCCTCGGGCGTCAGGTCTGCGCGCGCGGCACCGATGATGCGGCTGTCGGGCGGCATCTGGCCCGACAGGTAGCGCCGGTAAAGCCCCGGCAGGATCTTGCGTCGGGCAAGGTCGCCCGTGCCGCCAAAAATCACCAGATCAAAAGTGTCGACCGGAATGACACGCGAAACCATGATCGTCCCTTTACTGTCCGAAAGCAGCAGGCCGTGCGTGTGCCCGGGACCGCGTTAGCGCTAACGACGCCGCTTTTATCCGGCGCCGCCCTGGCTGTCCAGTATTCCGGCGCGCTTTCGCCAGCCTAACACCGACACAAGCCCGGTCAAATCGGATTGAAACGGGTCGCTGTCCTCCTGCGCAATTATCCGCGTCGGTGGCCGGTGACCCCTACGCGTCGAGCTCGGCATCCCAGTACAGGTAGTCCATCCAGCTTTCGTGCAAATGGTTTGGCGGAAACCTGCGGCCATGGGCCTGCATTTCTTCGGACGTGGGTGCACGCGCCGCGGACCGCAGCTGCATACCCGCCTGCTTGAGGGTGCGCGCCCCTTTGCGCAGGTTGCACGGGCTGCATGCCGCAACGACGTTTTCCCATGATGTGATCCCGCCGCGCGACCTTGGCAGCACGTGGTCAAAGGTCAGATCCCCCTTGGCGCCGCAATACTGGCAACAGAACTGGTCGCGCAGAAAAAGATTAAAGCGCGTGAAGGCCACGCGCTTTTGGGGTTTCACATAGTCCTTCAGCACCACCACCGAAGGAATTCGGAACTCCTGCCTCTGACTGTGCACCACCGCGTCATATTCCGCGACGATCTGCACCCGGTCGAGGAACGCCGCCTTGATCGCTTCTTGCCAAGGCCACAGCGACAGCGGGTAATAGCTGAGCGGTCGGTAATCCGCATTCAGCACGAGCGCCGGATAATGCTTCAGCGCCGCCGGATCACGGACAAACTGGGTTCTGAAATCGCCATCCATACCGATCCGACCTCGTTCTTTCCGCAACGGTCCATCCGTCCGCAGGCATGGCGCGCCACCGCCCTGCCTTTCGCTGAACTATATCTGCGCTCTTGGCCGGTTCAAGCCCCAAGCGCCTGTGGCCCGGTTTTCCGCGCCGACCGAATTGCCGCAGGCGCAGCATTGCCGACCCTGGGTAACAGCGCCATGACGCGTGACCGAAACGATCCCCACGCCCGGCTTTACCTCTGCGGCCAAAGGGCAGTAGAAAGCATGTCGCAACCATAGGTAAGGCCCTTATGCCCCAGATCACACGTCGCGCCCTGATGGGGACTGCCCTTCTGTCGCTTGTCGCCTGCGGTCGCCCCGACCCCGCACCCCGGTCGGAAAACTTTGTCGGCAACACGCCCCGGATGCAGGCCCTGGTCACACGGTATGCCGACCTTTACGACATGCCCGAAAGCCTGATCCACCGCGTCATCCGGCGCGAAAGCGGCTATAATCCCGCCGCCCGCAACGGCCCCTATTACGGGTTGATGCAGATCTTGCCGCAGACCGCCGCGACGATGGGATATCGTGGCCCGCCCGAAGGCTTGCTGGATGCCGAAACGAACCTGCGCTACGCGGGAAAATACCTGCGCGGCGCCTGGCTGGTTTCGCGCCGCGACCAGGACGAGGCCGTCGGCTGGTATGCGCGCGGCTATTACTACGAGGCCAAGCGCATGGGACTGCTTGAGGAAACCGGTTTGCGCGGTTAGGCCCGGAACCCCGCAGAGCCCAGGACGTTGCCAAAGACGTTGCAATCGCGCGCGCGATCCCCATCTGGATGAACATGTCAGCCCCCGCCCCCGTCTTGTCCGCCGCCGCGCAACCGATCCTTGCGGTCAGGCCCGATATCTGTGTGATCGCCAACGCAAAGTCAGGTGCGACGGCACGCGTGGCCATCGCGCTTGAACGAGCGATGGCGGTTTTTGGCGACCGGGCCGAGATCCGCACCTTTACCGGAGATCCGGCCCCCGTGGCCCAGCAGGCGATCCGCGACGGCTTCAAGGTCATCGTTGCGGCTGGCGGCGATGGCACGGTCGCGGGCGTGGCCCACGCGCTGGCCGGAACCAGCGCCGTGATGGCTGTCCTTCCGATGGGCACATTCAACTATTTTGCGCGCGGCCTGCACACGCCCGCCGACGCGACCGAGGCCGCTCATGCCATCCTTGCCGGCGAGCCGCATGACATTGCCGTCGGCAGCGTTAACGGCAAGGTGTTCCTCAACAACGTGGCGCTTGGTCTTTACCCCGCCATTCTCGACGAACGCGAGGCCGCCTATCAGCGCTGGGGACGCAGCCGCATCATGGCCCACTGGTCCACCTTGCGCACCATTCTGCGCCTGCAGCGCCCCATGCGCGTCAGCATCGTTGCCGATGGCGAGGCCCAGATTCGCCGCACGCCGATGATCTTTGTTGCGCGCTCGGCCTATCAGCTTGATCAGTTCGGCATGATCGGCGCCGAAGCGATCAGCGATGACCGTTTCGCCGTTTACGTGGCCCGCCAGACGACACGGATGGGGCTTTTGCGGCTGGCCTGGCGACTGATGCGACCGGGCAAGGTTGACCTGTCGCAGGACCTGGAGCTTTTGACGCCGCAGACGCTGGTGATCGACCGGCCCAAGCGCCGGCGCATCCGCATCGCCTATGACGGCGAGCGGGAAAAGATGATCCTGCCGCTGACGTTTCGCATCGATCACCATGTCCTGTCGGTCATTCTGCCACCCGGCAAGGCAGCGGTGGTCAAGGCCGGCACATGACGCGCCTTCTGCACATCTCGGACCTGCATTTCGGTGCGGTCGACGACCAGCTTCTGGAACCGCTTCTGGGCCTGGCGCGGGGCCTGAAGCCCGATGCGGTCGTCGTCTCGGGCGATCTGACCCAACGCGCGCGACCGGGGCAGTTCCGCGACGCGTCCGCCTATCTTGCGCGCTTCGGGGTGCCCGTCATTGCAGTTCCCGGCAACCATGATGCGCCGCTTTACAATCTGCCGGTGCGCCTTTTGTCCCCCTTCGGGCGCTACCGGCGGCTGGTGAACCAGAACCTGCAGCCCGTTCTGGACCTGCCCGGTGCCGTGCTGGCGGGCGTCAACACCGCCAACCCGCTGGCCTGGAAGAAAGGGCGGCTACGCGCCGCGTCGGCACGGGCCCTGGCGCAGGCGTTCGCGGCGGTTCCCGCACACAGGATGCGTCTGGCCGTCATGCACCACGCCCCGGTGCCGGCAGCTGACGGTGCGCCCGCCGACATCGACGATCCTGCCCGTGTGCTGGTGGATCTGGTCGCGGCAGGCACCGACATCGTCCTTTCAGGCCACACCCACATGCCGCATTTCGGCGCTGCGGAAACCGCCGCCGGCATCCTTTTCCTTCAGGTCGGCACAGCCATTTCGACCCGTCTGAAGACCCGGTGGAATGATTGCAGCCTGATCGAGATCAGCGGCGACAGCGTCACCGTCAGGCCCTTTCTCACCGAGACGACGCATCGCTTCGAACCCGCGCCGATCCAGCACTTTTTCCGCAGCGACGGGCGATGGCAGTCGGCGGAAGGTCCCCTGGCGACGCCGGACCTCGCCGCGCAGTAGCAATCAATACCAGGCGTCCGCCATGCCCGCCTTCTTGCGCGCCACGAACTCTTGCAGACCCTCCCTGACGCCGTCGTCCAGCGCAGGTGCCTCGAACTCCGCCAGCCGTTTCTTCCACAGCCGGTTGGCACGGGTGGCGGCGTCCTGTGACCCCGCCGCCTCCCATTTCTCGAACGGCTCGTTGTCGGAAAGATCGCTGTCCCAGAACGCCGTCTCGTAGTGGCGCATGGTGTGGCTGCAGCCAAAGAAGTGATTGCCCGGACCTACTTCGGCAAAGGCATCCACCGCCAGCTCGTCCTCGTCGATCCTGATGCCGTCCAGATAGGCGTGAAGCGCGCCGCAAAGATCCGCATCCATCATGAATTTCTCATAGGACATCGACAAAAGGCCATCGAGAAAGCCCGCCGAATGCAGGATGAAGTTCGCCCCGCAATGGACCGCGGCGAGCATCGACATGGTTCCTTCCATCATCGCCTGGCCATCCGGCAGTTTCGAGGTGGTGAAATTTCCCGAACAGCGCAACGGCAGGTTCAGGCGGCGGGCAAGCTGGCCGATCACCTGGCTGCCGATCGCGGGTTCGGGCGTGCCGAAGGTCGGCGAACCCGACCGCAACGACATCGATGACAGGAAGTTGCCAAAGATCACCGGCGCGCCCTTGCGTTCCAGCTGGGTCAAGGCGCAGCCCGCCATCGTCTCGGCCAGCGATTGCACTATGCCGCCCGCATTCGTCACCGGCCCCATCGCGCCGCCAAGAATGAACGGCACCACGACCGCCGCCTGATTGGCGCGCGCATAGGCCCGCAGGCTGTTGGTCATCGTCCCGTCCCAGACCAGCGGAGAGTTCACGTTGACGTTGCCGAGGATCACGCAGTTGGCGTCAACGAAATCCGCGCCGAACAGGATGCGGCACATGTCGATCGAATCCTCCGCGCGATCTTCGGCCGTGACCGACCCCATGAACGGCCGGTCACTGAACTCGATATGGGACATCACCATGTCCAGGTGCCGCTTGTTCACCGCGACATCGGTGGGCTCGCAGATCGTGCCGCCGGAATGGTGAAAGTTCGGACTGGACTGCGCCAGCTTGATGAAGTTTCCAAAATCCTCCAGCGTCCCGAAGCGCCGGCCCCGGTCAAGGTCCATCACGAAGGGGCTGCCATAGGCGGGACTGAACACCACGTTCCGCCCCCCGATCTGTACCGAATTGGCCGGGTTTCGCGCGTGCTGGGTAAACTCGGGCGGGCAGGATCTCAGGATCTCGCGCAGCATGCCGTGCGGGAACTTGACCAGAAGGCCCTGCACATCCGCGCCCGCCCGCCGCCAGTGATCGAGCGCCACGGGATCATCGCGGAACTCGATCCCCGTCTCGGCCAGCACACGGTCCGCCGCCGCCTCGATCCGGATCAGGTTGTCTTCGGACAGAACGTCATAGGTCGGGATGTTGCGCAGGATATAGGGCCGCCCCATGCCGCCGCCCCTGGACGCCCGCTGCACCTGCCGCGCCTGCCGCCCCGACCGCACTGCCTTGCCTTCGCTCATGCCCTTGCCCCCCAATGGAGACCCCAAGAGACGCCCGCATGATCCAAAAGACTAAGGTCAACCCGACCCCTGAAGGTCAGTTTCCGCCAGCCCTTTCGCCTGTCCCCTAAATATCCCACGGGGGTCCCGGGGGTGTGAAACCCCCGGCCTCAGGCATCAGGTGATGACGTTCGGCGCGCTTCGCCCGGTATGCGCCTCGATCGCGGCAATCTGATGCGCGGCACGGATCACCGGGCCCAGCGCCTCCTGCGCGTCCAGATCCAGCCCCCCGGGCCCCGCCGCATAGCGTTCGAGATACACCCGCAAGGTCGCCCCCTCGGTCCCCGTGCCCGACAGGCGAAAGACGATCCGGCTGCCATCCCCGAAGATCACCCGCACGCCTTGCGCCTTGGACACGGAGGCATCGACCGGGTCGGCATAGGCGAAATCGTCGGCTTCGGCGATCGTCATCCCTTCGACCTCGCGCCCCGGCAGATCGGCCAGCATCGCGCGCAAGGCCGCGAACATCGTGTCCGCCTTGTCGCTGGCGATGGCTTCGAAATCATGGCGGCTGTAATAGTTGCGCCCGTATTTCGCCCAATGCTCGGCCAGGATCCCGGCGACCGACTGCTTGCGGACCGCAAGGATGTTCAACCACAACAGGATCGCCCAAAGGCCGTCCTTTTCGCGCACGTGGTCGGACCCGGTGCCAAAAGATTCCTCGCCGCAGATCGTGGCCCTTCCCGCGTCGAGAAGGTTGCCGAAGAACTTCCATCCCGTCGGAGTCTCGTATTTCGCAATGCCCATCGCATCCGCGACCCGGTCCACCGCAGCACTCGTGGGCATCGACCGCGCCACACCCTTCAGGCCGAGCCGGTAGCCCGGCGCCAGATGCGCATTGGCCGCCAGCACCGCAAGGCTGTCCGAAGGCGAGACATAGACCCCCCGCCCGACCACCATGTTGCGGTCACCGTCCCCGTCGCTTGCCGCCCCGAAGTCGGGCGCGTCGTCGCTGAACATCTCGTCCATCAACGCCTTGGCCCAGGTCGGGTTCGGGTCGGGATGCATGCCACCGAAATCCGGCAAAGGGACCGCGTTGACGCATGTCCCCGCCGCAGCCCCCAGCCGCCGTTCCAGGATCTCCACCGCATAGGGGCCGGTCACCGCGCACATGCTGTCCATCCGCATCCGGAACCCACCCCCGAACATCGCGGCGATGGCCGGGAAATCAAACAGCGTCTCCATCAGCGCAGCATAATCGGCCACGGGATCGACCACATCGACGATCATCGCGCCAAGATGGTGCCGCCCGACCGTCTTGATGTCCACATCCTGCGCCTCAAGGATATGGTATTCGGTGATTTCGGTCGTGCGCGCATACATCGCCTCGGTCACACCTTCCGGCGCGGGCCCGCCGTTGGCCATGTTGAACTTGACGCCAAAGTCCTCGTGCGGGCCGCCGGGGTTGTGGGAGGCGCTCATGATGATCCCGCCATCCGTCTTGTTCAACCGGATCAGATGGCTGGCTGCCGGAGTCGACAAGATCGCATCCTGACCGACGATCACCCGCGCCGCCCCGTTGGCTGCCGCCATCCGCAAGATCACCTGTGCCGTCCGATCATTGAAATAGCGCCCGTCGCCACCCAGCACGAAGGTCTTGCCCGCCCCGTCTTCGTGTCTGGCGCCCACCACGTCAAAGATCGCCTGGACAAAGTTCTCCAGGTAATGCGGCCCCATGAACACGGGCGTCTTCTTGCGCAGGCCCGACGTGCCCGGCTTTTGCCCAGCGATCGGGCTGGTGGATACGGTCGTCATGATGGGTGTCCTCCCTTTTTCCGGGGCGAGACCGCCCGGAACAGCAAAACGGATTGCGCCGGCACTTCGGCGGGCGGGGCGACGGGCGCGACAAGATCCGGGCGCGTCGTATCGAGGATCAGGTCCCACTTTGGCGCGGTGCCGGGCAAGACAAGCTTCATCGCGCCGCCGCCGTTGAAGACGGCAAAGACCGCGTCCCGGGCCTCGGCGTCGCCCTCCACGGCCATGCGCAGTTCGACACACAGGCAGCGGAACGACGGGTCGTGCCAATCTTCGGGGCGCGGCCGTTCGCCGTCGGCGCGACGCCAGATCACGTCCGGCACGCCGTCGATGTTCAGGTCCTGGCCATGCAGGAACCGGCGCTGGCGCAGGACGGGATGCGCGGCGCGGATCGCGATCAGCCGCCCGACAAAGGCCGCCATCTCGGCATCCGCCTTGTCCCAGTCCAGCCAGCTTGTCTCGTTGTCCTGCGCATAGGCGTTATTGTTGCCGCCCTGGCTGTGGCCGATCTCGTCGCCTGCCAGGATCATCGGTGTGCCCTGGCTGAACATGAGCGTCGCCAAAAGGTTGCGCCGCCGCAACGCCCGCGCCGCGAGGATCGCCTTGTCCTCGGTCGGCCCCTCCACGCCAAGATTGTCGGCGTGGTTGTCGGAATGGCCGTCGCGGTTGTCCTCGCCATTGGCAAAGTTGCGCTTGACGGTAAAGCTGGTGAGATCGGCCAGCGTGAACCCGTCATGCGCCGTCAGAAAGTTCACCGAGGTCGTGGCCGCCCGCCCCGAATGGTCGAACCTGTCGGCCGAACCCAGCAGCCGCTTGGCCAGTTCCGGTGCCATGCCCGGATCAGACCGCCAGAACCTGCGCACGCCGTCGCGGTACTTGTCATTCCATTCGCGGAACGGATGCGGATAGGACCCAAGCTGATAGCCCCCCGGCCCGATATCCCATGGCTCCGCGATCAGCTTGACCCGGTTCAGCACCGGGTCCTGGCGGATCGCGTCGAAAAACCCGCCATTGGGATCGAACCCCCCCGGTTCGCGCCCAAGGACCGTGGCAAGATCAAACCGAAAGCCGTCGACGCCCCCGACTTCGACCCAATAGCGCAGACTGTCCATCACCATCCGCAGCACCATCGGATGCATCAGGTTCAGCGTGTTGCCGGTGCCGGTGTCGTTGACGTAGTTCCGCCCGCCATCCATCAGCCGGTAATAGCTTGCATTGTCCAGCCCGCGAAAGGACAGCGTCGGCCCGTTCGCATCGCCCTCGCCGGAGTGGTTGTAGACGACGTCCAGCATCACCTCGATCCCGGCCTCGTGCAGACGGCTGACCATGGCGCGGAATTCTGCCAGCGCGTGGCGCGACATGTAGCGCGCCTCGGGCGTGAAGAAGGACAGCGTCTGATACCCCCAGTAATTGCGCAAGCCCCGCGCGATCAGGAACCGGTCATCCACGAAGGTCTGCACCGGCAGCAGTTCGACCGTGGTGATGCCCAGCCGCAACAGATGCTCGATCACCGCATCCGATGCGAGCCCCAGATAGGTCCCCCGCGCGCCCCGGTCCACCTGTGGGTGGCGCATCGTCAGGCCGCGCACATGGGCCTCGTAGATCACCGTGTCAGCCCAAAGGACATGCGGGCGGCGGTCGGGCAATTCAGGCAGGTCCGCCATCACGACGGCCTTTGGCACGGCAAAGGCACTGTCGCGGGTATCAAAGCTCAGATTGCCGCGCGGCGACCCGATTCTGTAGCCCATCAGCGCGTCCGACCAGCGCAGCCGCCCCTCCAGCTGACGCGCATAGGGGTCCATCAGCAGCTTGTTGGGATTGAACCGGTGCCCCTGTTCCGGCTGGTACGGCCCGTGCGCGCGGTAACCATAGACCGCGCCCGGCCCAAGCCCGCCGACATGGACATGCCAGACATCGCCGTCCCGGTCGCGCAGCGGAAACCGGGCCAGTTCCTTGCGCCCATCCGGCGAGAAAAGACACAGCTCCATCTTGTCGGCATGGGCCGAA
>JANPKV010000394.1:0-6374 GCA_031426185.1 Rhodobacterales bacterium
CCCCAAGGGCCAAACCAAAGCCCGCAATCCCCGTCAGAATGTTGTGACGCATATTCCCTGTTCCCGTTCCTTGGCGCGGCGTTACCCGTCCACGGCAGGCCTTGCCAAAAGTTCGGCCGCCCCCGTCGTTTACCTGCCCCCTACAACCATATTCGGTGCATGACGACAAGCAAAACCGTTGCGGCAAAGTAGCGCCATCCCCAAGGCAGCAAGGACTGCGGGCGCAGGCTGGTCGGAGCCGACTGGCCCTCGGTCTGCGGGGTGATCTTGCGAAGGGGGGCTCTGACGCCTAGGTTCTGGTCTTCCCTGCCCGAAAGGCCCCAGATGTCCGACGCCCCCTTCCGTCCGTTCGAGACCCATCTCGACGAAGCTGCCGCTCTGGCAACGCTGCGCGCCGCCACGGCAGGGGCCGATGATGGCGAGCTGTTCCTCGAACGTCGTCGCGGTGAAACCATTCTGATGGACGACGGCCGCATCAAGACCGCGAATTACGAGGCGCATGAAGGATTTGGCTTGCGCGCCGTGCGGGGCGAGGTCGCAGGCTACGCCCATGCAACCGAGATTTCCGAGGCGGCGTTGACGCGTGCCTCGGCCACCGCGCGACTGGCGGTAGGCAGTGGCGGCGGGACGATGGCCGCCCCGCCCCCCGGCACCAACCGCCACCTTTACAGCGACGTGGACCCGACCGCCGACACCGCATTCGCCGTCAAGATCGACCTCTTGCGCGAAATCGACGCCTATGCCCGCGCGCTGGATCCGCGGGTCGTGCAGGTGACGGCGACCGTCAGTGCAAGCCTTCAAGAGGTCGAGATCCTGCGGCCCGAAGGCCTGCGGCTGTCCGATATCCGGCCCATGGCGCGGATGAACATTTCGGTCATCATCGAAGAGAACGGCCGCCGCGAATCCGGCGGCACGGGTGCCGGCGGGCGCCACGGACTGGCCGCCTTGCTGGCCGCCGACCGCTGGCAACCGATGGTCGCCGAAGCGTTGCGGATCGCCCGCGTCAATCTGGGCGCGGTGGCCGCCCCGGCGGGCGTGATGGATGTCGTCCTTGGGCCCGGTTGGCCCGGCATCTTGCTGCACGAAGCCATCGGTCACGGGCTGGAGGGCGATTTCAACCGCAAGAAAAGCTCAGCCTTTTCAGGACTTTTGGGGCAAAGGATCGCGTCACAGGGTGTCACAGTGTTGGATGATGGCACCATGCCTGACCGGCGCGGATCGCTCAGCTTTGATGACGAGGGGACCCCCTCTGCGCGCAACGTGCTGATCGAAGACGGCGTGCTGGTCGGCTACATGCAGGACCGCCAGAATGCGCGCCTGATGGGCGTCGCCCCGACCGGCAACGGACGGCGCGAAAGTTTCGCCCACATTCCCATGCCGCGCATGACCAACACCTACATGCTGGCAGGCAACGACGATCCGGCGGGGATCGTCGCCTCGCTCAAGGACGGGATCTACGCCGTGGGTTTTGGCGGCGGTCAGGTCGACATCACCAATGGCAAGTTCGTGTTCAGCTGCACCGAGGCCTACCGCGTCCGCAACGGCAAGGTCGGCGAGGCGATCAAGGGGGCAACCCTGATCGGCGACGGTGCCACGGCGCTGAAAGGGATTCGCGCGATCGGCAACGACCTTGCGCTCGACCCCGGCATCGGCAACTGCGGCAAGGGCGGGCAATGGGTGCCGGTCGGCGTTGGCCAGCCGACCTTGATGATCGGCGGTCTGACGGTTGGCGGATCCGCGACATAAGCCTGTCCTGCATCGTCCCGTCATGTTAAATTGGGACGGTAAGGCTGATCCGGTTCCCGGCTCAAGGTGACGCGATGACCGCATTTGTCCCCGACATGACAACCCGTCCTGACGTGGCAGGGTTCTTTGACCCTGCGACTAACACGATCAGCTATGTGGTCCGCGATCCGGCAGGCACGGGCTGTGCGGTGATCGACAGCGTGATGGACTTTGACTATGCCTCCGGCCGCATCACGCATGACCATGCCGATCAGATCATCGCCTTCATCGGCGCCAAGGGCTGGACGCTTGACTGGCTGATCGAGACGCATGTCCATGCCGATCACCTCAGCGCCGCGCCCTATATCCAGGGCAAACTTGGCGGCCGTATCGGGATCGGGGAAAAGATCACCGAGGTGCAGGAGGTCTTTGGCAAGATCTTCAACGAAGGCACCGAATTTCAGCGCGACGGCTCGCAGTTCGACGCGCTGTTCAAGGATGGCGATACCTACCACATCGGCTCGATGACGGCGCAGGTCATGCATACCCCCGGCCACACGCCCGCCTGCATGACGCATGTGATCGGGGATGCGGCCTTTGTGGGCGACACGCTGTTCATGCCCGACGGTGGATCGGCACGGGCAGACTTTCCGGGGGGCGACGCGGGCATCCTGTACGACAGCATCCAGCGCGTTCTCGCCCTGCCTGACGAGATGCGCCTTTTCATGTGCCACGACTATGGCCCGAACGGGCGCGACATCCGCTGGGAGACGACCGTCGGCGACGAACGCCGCCACAACATCCACATCGCGGGCAAGTCCCGAGACGACTTCGTCCGGCTGCGCCGCGAACGCGACAAGACGCTGGGAATGCCCAAGCTGATCCTGCCGTCGCTGCAGGTCAACATGCGCGCGGGCGAAGTGCCCAAGGATGGCAGCGGCCGCCCGATGCTGAAAGTGCCGGTCAACGGCCTTTGATCCCGCCGGCACCGCCAAAGCGCGCGGTATGCCACCTTTGAAATGGGCTGCGACCATGGGCGAATGCGCCATATCTCAATCGGGACCGCGCAAGTGACACTTCGCACCATCGCCGGCATCTGCATTGCAGCGGCGATCCTGATCGCCAGCGTCTTGGCCTATATATGCCGGGCCGAATTGCCGACGATGGACGAGGCATGGCTGCGCGGCGTGATCGGCCAGCCGGGGATCTGGGGGCCGGTTGCACTGATTGGCCTGATGGCCCTGGCCATCGTCGCAAGCCCGATCCCCAGCGGGCCCATCGCCATTGCCGCAGGCGCGATCTTCGGCACCCTGCACGGCGCGGTCTACGTGATCATGGGTGCCGTCCTCGGGGCCGTCCTGGCCTTCGGCATTGCGCGAACCTTCGGGCATGACGCGGTTCGCAAATCCGACAATGCGGTGATGAAATACATCGCCAGACCGCGCTCGCAGTGGTCGCTGATGGCGGTGGTCTTTGCCTCGCGGTTGATCCCCTTCGTGTCGTTCGACGCCGTCAGCTACGCCGCGGGGGTGACCAACCTGACCTATCCGCGCTTTACCATCGCGACACTGGCAGGCTGCACGCCGGTCAGCTTTGCGCTGGCGGCGATGGGCGCAGGCCTGCACGATAGCGATATGAGCGCGCCGCTGCTGGCAGTACTGGCCTTTGTCACGCTGGTCCCGGTCGTCGGCAAATGGCTGTGGGATCTGTGGCACGGCAAGGCGTCGCCGTAGCGCGCAGTTGACACAGGCCGGCCGATGCGCCGAACTGGCTGCCAGCACACGCCCCCACAAGGAGCCCCGCGCATGACAAACCTCTTTGGGCGGCCAGCGGTTCATGCGGACCGCGACCATGCCATGCGCGACATCGACGCATGAAGACGGGACTTGGCGACAAGGTGATCGTCGTCACCGGTGCCGCTGGCGGGATCGGCGGTGCCATCGCCCGCATGGCCGCAGCCGAGGGCGCAGGCGCGCTGATGCTGACGGATCGCAATGGTCCGGGCTGCAGGGCGCTGGCGGCAGAACTTGCCGGCGCAACTGATGTCGCAGCGGTTGCGGCTGACCTCGCCGAGGCCACCGCAAGCGAAGCCATCATGCAGGCAACCCTGGCCCGCTTTGGCCGCATCGACGGCCTTGTGAACGCTGGCGGAATCACCACGCGGGCGTCATTCGTGACCGGCACGCCGCAGGATTGGGACCAGCTCTTCGCCGTCAATGCGCGGGCCGGGTTCTTGTTGATGCAGGCCGCCATTGCCGACATGCGCGCCCGCAAGGCAGCGGGCTCCATCGTCAACATCCTGTCGATGAACGCCCATTGCGGCATCCCCGAGCTTGCGATTTATGCCGCGACCAAGGGGGCCATGCAGACCCTGACGCGCAACGCGGCCCATGCCCACATGGCCGACCTTATCCGCGTCAACGGCATCAACCTTGGCTGGGTTGCGACAGAGGCCGAAGACCACATGCAGACGGTCGTCCTTGGCAAGGGGTCCGACTGGCAAGCGGCCGAAACCGCGCGCCTGCCGCTCGGGCGGTTTGTAACGGCCGAGGAATGCGCGCGGCTTGCGGTGTTTCTTTTGGGCGATGCCTCCGTGCCGATGAGCGGGGCCATCATCGATCTGGATCAAAAGGTGGCGGGGGCGATCTGACGCGAGGGTCGTCCCGCCGCACGTTCACCGCCTGACCCGCGAACGACGGGTGGCAACCTCAAGTTGAACCTGCCTTTTTCGCATGACGGGCCCAAAAACCCCGTTGCAAAGCCGCGCGCGTCGGCCAAGAGTTGCCCCGGGGAGAAATGACGATGTCGAGCATGCATTTCGACTTTTCGGGGGCCAGGGTTCTGGTAGTCGGGGCCAGCCGGGCCGGCATCGGTGCCGCCATCGCGCGCGCCTTTCAGGACGCTGGCGCGACCGTCGCCATCACCGGGGCAGAACCGGAACCCGCCGCCGAGGATCGCGACCGCTTCGCCTATACCCAACTGGACGTCACCGACCTTGACGCGGTGGAGGCGTTGGCCTCCGCCACCAGGCATCTCGACATTCTGGTGAACTGCGCCGCCATCACCTCTCGTGGCGAGGAGATGGCCCCGGCATTCTTTCAGCATGTGGTCGACGTCAACCTGCATGGCACGTTCCGCACCGCACAGGCGTTCCACCCTCAGCTCAAGGCGGCGGGTGGGATCCTCATCAACATCGCCTCGATGTATGCGACCTTCGGCAGCCCCCGAAACCCCGCCTACGGGGCCAGCAAGGCCGCTGTTGTCCAGCTGACCAAGTCGCTGTCCATCGCCTGGGCAGCAGATGGCATCCGGGTCAATGCGGTCGCTCCGGGCTTCATCGTGACCCAGCAATCCGCGCGCAGCCGCACTGATCCCGCACATGTCGCCGCCGTCAATCTGCGCACGCCCATGGGACGCTGGGGTCAGCCAGAGGATATTGCGGGGCCCGTGCTGTTTCTTGCGTCGCCCGCGGCCGGCTTCATGACCGGCGTCTGCCTGCCGATCGACGGAGGGTATTCGATTGCCTGATCCCACTCAGATCAGCGCCGCCGTCATCGGCACCGGATTTATCGGCACTGTCCATATCGGTGCGTTGCGCCGGCTGGGCGTTCCGATTGCCGGGGTGCTTGGCTCCAGCGCGGAGCGCGGGGCGGATCGGGCCCGGGCGTTGGGCATCGGGCGCGCCTATGCATCGCTTGCCGACCTGTTGGCCGATCCGGTCGTGGATGTGGTCCACGTCACCTCGCCCAACGTCGCGCATTACCAACAGGTCAAGGCCATTCTGGCGGCGGGCAAGCACGTGATCTGCGAAAAGCCATTGGCAATGACATCCGCACAATCGGCCGAGATGGTGGACCTGGCCCGGACTAGCGGCAAGGTCGCGGCAGTCTGCTACAACACGCGGTTCTATCCCCTGAACCAGCAGGCGCGCGGCATGGTGGCGGCGGGCGATCTGGGCGACGTGCGTCTGATCTCGGGATCATATCATCAGGACTGGTTGGCCAAGGATACCGATTGGAACTGGCGGCTTGAGGTGGATGAGGGCGGTGCGCTGCGGTCGGTGGGCGACATCGGCACGCATTGGCTGGACCTGACCAGCTTTATCGCGGGCCAGCGCATCGCGGCAGTCTTTGCCGAACTTGCGACCTTCTTTCCGGTGCGGCAAAAGCCGGTCGGACCGGTAGAGACCTTTTCGACGGCGACGGGGGCGACCGAACCGCGCACAATCGCCACCGATGACGCCGCCACGATCCTGCTGCGCTATGCCGGTGGCGCAAGGGGGGTGATGTCCACCAGCCAGATCAGCATGGGCCGCAAGAACGCGCTGACCTGGGAGATCGCCGGATCGGCGGCCTCGGCGGCCTGGCAGTCCGAAACGCCGGACCACCTCTGGATCGGCCACCGCGATGCGCCGAACCAGATCCTGCAGCGCGATGGCAGCCTGATGAACCCAACCGGAGCGGCGGCGGCCTACCTGCCCGGCGGTCACGTCGAAGGATTTGCCGACACGTTCCACGCGCTTTTTGCACAGGTCTATCGCGACATCGCAGATGGCGCGCGCAGCAAAGACGCGACCTATGCAAGCTTTGAAGATGGCCACCATGAAATGCTGGTCTGCGACGCGGTCCTGCAAAGCGCGCGGACAGGTG
>JANPKV010000395.1:0-5441 GCA_031426185.1 Rhodobacterales bacterium
GGACCGGAGTTCGATTTTATCGAGGTCGACACATGACCCTGCAGCTGCGCGTCTCGATCCCGGTTTTCCAGCCACAATTCGCCTGAAGCTACCAATTGAAACAGCCAGATGAGAGGACCACTCGTCATAATCAACCAAACACGCAAAAGCAGACATTTCGCAGCGGTGGGGGCCGCCATCGTCGGGCTCTCGGTCTTTGCCGTCTCTGGCGAGGTCTATGGCGCAGATGAACCTGCAGAGACGTTCTACGCCGAGAATACAGAGCTTACGATTGCTGGCGGACATGACGCGGGAAGCGGCTTTGACTTCTACATGCGGACGGTCGCCGCTGCGGTGGCGCGCGTCAGCGATCTGGAGGCGTCGGTCCGAAACATTCCGGGCGCCGGGGGCCTGATCGGGGACAACGACGTTTTCGAGGCGACACCCGACGGCACCACGATCGGGCTGCTGAACTTTCCCGGTCACGTCTTTGCCGAACTGACCGGCGCGCCTGGGGTGCGGTTCGACTTCAGCAAATGGGAATATCTTGGTCGCGTCGCCGCAGGGCCGCCGGTCATCCTGGTCGCCGCCGACAGTCCGTTCCAGACGGTCGATGACCTGGCCGCATCTGCCGAACCCATTCGCTTCGCCATCGAGGAGGCCGGCTCCGACGCGTTCTACGGCGCCGTCGTGTCCGCCAAGGCATTCGGTTTTGCGGCCACCAACATCACCGGATATGAGGGGACCAGCGATATCCTCGCCGCCATCATGCGCGGCGAGGCCGACGCCACCTTCCTTTCTTACGGCTCGTCGATGGAAAGCATCGGCAATGGCGAAATGCGGGCCTTGATGATCTTTGCCGACGCACCCGTCGAGGCCCTGCCCGACGTGCCTTTGGCAAGCACATTCGTCGACACGCAGGAGGCCAAGGATACGGTCAGCGCGTTCGGCCATATCTACAACCTTGAGCGCGTCTTCGTCGCCCCTCCGGGCACCCCGGCGGATCGTGTCGCGTACCTGCGAAACCTGCTGATGATGGCCTTTGAAGATGCGACACTGCTTGATGAAATCAAGCAGGCCGGCCGCCCGGTGAACCCGATGTCCGGCGAAGAGGTCGCCAAGGCTGTCGAGGACGTCGCGCGTCAGGCGGACCAGATCCGCAAGATTCTGGAATGACGAAACGCACCCCCTGACGTCGTCCGTCATGGTGTCGTCACGCCCGCCGAAGCGGTTCGGCGGGCTCCGGAGTCCCGTCAGACAGAGCTGAAGGTTCTTTGGCACGGCTCAGCCCGTCGCAAGAAGGTCAAGCATGAACGAACTCCTCGCCATGTACGGTTCGGCAATGTTCGAAGGGCTCGTGCTGCTTTTCGACCCGGCCACCATCGCCTTTCTGTTTGTGGGTCTTGCCGTGGGCCTTGTCATGGGTGTGCTGCCGGGTCTGGGCGGCACGGTCACCATGGCCTTGCTGCTTCCCTTTACCTACAATCTTGAACCGACATTTGCACTGGCAATGGTTCTTGGCGCGTTCAGCGCCGTCTCGATGGGCGGGTCGATACCGGCCATCCTGATGAACGCTCCGGGCACCGGCGAGCAGGCGGTGACCAGCCTTGATGGCTATCCGATGAACCCAGCAGGGCCAGGGCGCCCGCGCCCTTGCAGCGGCATCGGCGGCCGGGGTTCTGGGCACATTGGTGGGCGTGCTGGCGCTGACATTGCTGATACCCTTCGTCCGGGTGATCCTGATGGCTGTCGGGTCGGCCGAGATGTTCGCGCTCAGCCTGCTTGGTGTCCTTGCGATCGGGGTCCTGACCACCGAAAGCGTGACCCGCGGGCTTTTGTCGGGACTGATCGGGTTGATGCTGTCGACCATCGGCAGTGACCCCATAACCGGAACACTCCGCTATACGGCGGGGTCTATCTACCTTTATGACGGGCTCAGCATCACCGGGGTAACTCTGGGGTTGTTTGCCATCGCAGAAATGATCCGTGTCTTTGCCGGTGGAAAACCGATCGCTGCGGCAGCGGTCGGCCAGGACACCAACATCATGTCGGGCATTCGCGAAGGGATGCGGGACTGCGCAAAGAACCTGCGCACCATCCTCAACGGCGGCATCATCGGATCGGTCGTGGGCTTCCTTCCCGGGATGGGCGGGACGGTGGCGATGTTTCTGTCCTACGGCCATGCCAAACAACGCTCCAAACACCCCGAACGTTTCGGCAAGGGCGCCGTCGAGGGCATCATCGCCGCGGAGGCTGCGAACAACGCCAAGGAAGGCGGCGGGCTTGTCCCCACCCTCGCATTCGGGATTCCCGGCGGCTCGACGATGGCTGTGTTCATCGGGGTCTTGTACATCATCGGCCTGCCACCGGGCCCCGAGTTGATGAACGAGAACCTTCACATGGTCTATTACATGGGCTGGTCACTCGCGCTTGCAGGCATCCTTGGCAGCATCATCGGCCTGGGACTTGCCCCGCAGGTCGCACGACTGGCGAAGATGCCGTCGGAAATCCTGGCACCTCTGCTGATCGCCTTCAGTATTGCCGGTGCGGTCGTGGACACGCGGATCGTCTTTGGCGTCTATGTGGCAATCGCTGCCGGGTTCCTCGGCTACTGGCTGCAACTGCTGAAGTATTCCTGCGCGGGGATCACCCTTGGCTATCTGCTCGGTCCGGTGGTCGAACGTAAGATGTTCATCTCCATCAATGCCTATGGCCTCGATTTCTTCACGCGGCCCCTTACCCTTGCCATCCTTGCGATGATCGTTTTCCTCGTGGCGCGGCCCTACTTTCAGCGCAGGCGCAAAAGGCGCAACGCCGGTGCGGTTGAACCGCCTTCCCAGCAAGGAGACGCCCCGTGATCAAACGCCTGGACCACCTCACCACGCTGATCATCCTTGTGATCGCCGCAATCTACACAGTGAACGCCCTACAGTTTCCGGGCAGTGCAAAGGTCGTGCCGGCGATCTTTGGCGGACTGGCGCTTGTCCTGGCCGTCATCCAGCTCGTGGCCCCACGGATCGCCGCGCTCAAGGCGCTTGGCGGAGAGCTTGTGATCGACGACGAAAGGGATCTGGACGTCTTCCGCGATCCATTGGCGCAGCGCAGATTGCTGCTGATCAGCGCGTCGCTGATCGCCATCCCCCTTCTCATCGCCATCTTCGGCCTGCCGATCGCGCTGCCGGTCTACGTCGCGGGACTGCTGCTGATACAGCGCCAGCGGTTCTCTGTCGTGATGGCGTGCACTGCCCTGATCTCGGCGATGTCATACGGACTTCTGGTGCAACTGTTGGCCTGGCCGTGGGACGACGGCGCGTTGTGGTGGCTTTTTGCATGAACCGGGCCGAGGCACTGATGAACGCTGATGTGGAATGGATGCGCGATGTCGTCGTTGACGTGCTGCGCGCAAATTCTCAGGTGCCGAGCGGGCAGACCGAAATCCAAGCGGGAGACCCCGCGATCGCGGCCGTCGTGTCCGACATCGTGCTGCCCCGCATCGAGCAGCTTCGCCCAGCCGAACTGCGCCGGCACCCGTCGGGTGACATTGCCGCACGCTTTGGACCAAGCGGCGACGGCGGACTATTGATGCAGACATACATCGTCTCGCAGCACGCGAACCTGATGGATGCTTGCAAGGCAGGCACCATCGTCAGCGAAAGCGGGCTCATGCAGGCGCGCGCCCTCGGTCAAGGCGCGAGCCAGAACAAGGGGGCGCTCGCCGCGGCCCTGACGGTGCTGCGATCGCTGCCGGACGATCTGGATCAGCCCGTCTGGTTGACCGTCAATACCGAAGGCAAAAGCAGTCACGATGGATCAAGGAGAATTCTCGACGATCTGGGCGTCACGGCGGCGGCGGGGATCCTGGTCGTCGGAACCGACCTTCGCGTGTCGCTGGGCAACCGGGGGCGGGTTGACGTGAAGCTATTGGTCCAAGGCGAATCCAGCCACTCCAGTCAACCCTGGCTCGGGTCCAACCCGATCGAGGACGCGGCGGACGTGGTGCGCTGTCTGCGCACGTTGTCGCTGCCAGACAGGCACCCGCTGCTCGGACCGGTCAGCGCGACGCCCTATCAATTCGTCTGCGAACCTGTCTCGCCGCACACCATTCCCACCAATGTTCGACTGGTTGTCGACCGGCGCCTGTTGCCGGGCGAGCAGCCTTCTGCGGCCGTCGACGCGATGCGGCTTCACTTGGCAACAAGCCTGCCAAAGGTCCGGCTGGGCGTGGAATTCGGCGAGATCATGCTGCCGGCAGAGGTTGCACCAAACGAGCCTGTCGTCGCCGCGCTTTGCGAGGGGCTGCGGTCCCGGGGGGTCACCGGCGATCCGACAGTCTGGAGCATGAATACCTTCGATGCCGGCTATGCCTGTTCCAAAGGCATCCCGACGGTCATGTTCGGACCCGGGCGACGGCACTTTACCGGAACCGGGATGCTGGGCGACGACCATGTCTCCATCGCCGACATGTGGACGGCGGTGGAGGTCATCCGGGACGCGGTCAGGACGTTGTGCCGCGCCGGTTAGCAGCGGCTCATCGCATCGACGTGGGATTGGTCCCCGGCACCGGTGCCTGCCGCCGTGACTGACCTTGGGATCATACCAGCCCCGGGGCGTCGACAGCCGCGCGCCTCAATCGGTGTGGAACACCTCTTCCATATCCGCCCACCATTCGCCCTCCTTGCGGGTGTCGAGCGGGCGCTGCATGGGGTCGGTCAGGGCCCACCACCGCTTCATGTCATCGCTGGCGCCGATCAGCAGATTGTCCTTCGCGATGTCGTCACCCTCATATTCCAGATAGGCAAACAGCAGGTTCTCGGGCTCTTTCAGAAAGATCGAATAGTTGCGCATGCCGGCGCGGCGCAGCAGTGCAAGGATTTCCGGCCACACCGCGGCGTGAAGCCGTTTGTATTCGGGGATATCGTCGGCGTTGAGGCCGATCATGCGTCCGATGCGTTTCATGGGCTCTGTCCTAACGGGCGGCTTTGGGAATGATCTGGAAATCCGGAAGGTCGCGCAACACCAGTTCCGGTCCTGCCGGAGAGTAGACGACGAACAGTTGCATCGGCTCGCTGCCGGTGTTCAGGGTCGAATGAAACCGGCTTTCGGGCACGTAGACCGTGCAGCCGGGGCCGACTTCGACGACCTCGGGGGTACCGTCGGGATCCTCCACCATCTGGGTGCCACGGCCCGAGATGACAAAGATGATCTCCTCGGCTCCAGGGTGGTTGTGGCGGCTGTGGCCCTGGCCGGTCGGCAGATCGACGACACCGCCGGAAAACCGCTGCGCGCCGTTGACCTCGGGCGCGACGGTCAGCGCCAGACGACCCCAGGCAAAGCCGAAGGCGTCGACATCGCCTGGATAGACAAAGTTCTTTTCGGACCGGGTCATGATTTCTTCCCTGTTGTCAGCGATTTGAAGGCCTGCACCTGCGCCTTGATCGCCAGTTCCACGGGCAGCCGTTCGA
>JANPKV010000396.1:0-7285 GCA_031426185.1 Rhodobacterales bacterium
CCCCAGGCAAAGCCGAAGGCGTCGACATCGCCTGGATAGACAAAGTTCTTTTCGGACCGGGTCATGATTTCTTCCCTGTTGTCAGCGATTTGAAGGCCTGCACCTGCGCCTTGATCGCCAGTTCCACGGGCAGCCGTTCGATCGAGCTGGCACCGTAAAAGCCGTGGCAATCGGGGGCACGGTCCAGAATGTAGCGGGCGTCCTCGGGCATCGAGATCGGGCCACCGTGACAGAGCACAAGCACATCCGGCCTGAGCGACAGCGCCGCCTCGGCAATCGCCGCGATCTCGGTCACGCATTGATCCAGCGACTTGGCCGCGACCGCCCCCACCTCGCCCCCGGTGGTCACGCCCATATGCGCCACGATCAGGTCTGCGCCCGCGCGGGTCATGGCGCGCGCCTCGTCGGGGGTAAAGACATAAGGCGTGGTCAAAAGGTCCATCGCGTGGGCGGCGGCGATCATGTCCACCTCCAGCCCGAACCCCATGCCGGTTTCCTCAAAGCTTTGCCGCATGGTGCCGTCAAAGAGACCGACGGTGGGGAAGTTCTGCACCCCGGAAAACCCCAGATCCTTGATCTGTCGCAGAAACTGCGGCAGCAGCATGAAGGGGTCGGTGCCGTTGACACCCGCGAGGACTGGAGTGTAGCGCACCACCGGCAGCACCTCGCGCGCCATGTCGACGACGATGTCATTGGCATTGCCAAAGGCAAGCAGACCGGCGGCCGACCCGCGCCCCGCCATGCGGTAACGCCCCGAGTTGTAGATGACGATCAGGTCGATCCCGCCCGCCTCTTCGGACTTGGCGGACAGCCCCGTGCCGGCGCCGCCTCCGATGATGGGGCGGCCCTCACGGCGCATGGTCTGGAACCTTTCCAGCAGAACCTGACGGGGAATGGCGGGCACGGAGTGGCTCCTTAATGGGAAATCTCGGCGAAAGCCGCAAGGACGGCCTCGGCAAAGGCGTCGTCGTTGATGTGATGCGCAAGGCGGGTCAGACGGCGGCTGGCGGTGTGCTGCAACCCGCTGTCCAGCGCGTCGAACAGGGCAGCATCGGCCACCGGGTCCCAGAACGCCCCGCCCGGCACGTCCAGCGCCGAAACCCCACCCAAGGGCAGAAGCACATGCACCGGCCCGTCGCAGCGGTTCAGCTTGTCGGCAATCCAGGTGCCGATGGCGGCGCATTCCGCCGGCGTGGTGCGCATCAGCGTCACATTCGCGTTGTGGCGGTAGAACAAGCGATCCTTGTAGCGGTCAGGCACCGTATCGGGCGCCCAGAAGTTCACCATGTCACAGGCCCCGACCGAACCGACATAGGGCACCCCGGTGCGGGCGATGCAGTCCAGCCGGTCAGGCCCCGCCGGCAGCACGCCGCCGCACAGAAGGTCTGCCACCTCGGTCGTCGTGATGTCGATGACGCCGGTCAGAAAACCGCTGTCGACCAGCGCCTCCATGCTGCGCCCTCCGGTGCCGGTGGCGTGAAACACCATGGCCTCGACATCGGTGCCCAACCCCGCGACGATCCTGGTCACCGCCGGGGTGGTGACGCCGAACATGGTCAGCCCGACCGAGGGCGTCAGGCCCGGCGTCGGCAGGGGCGTGGTGGCCATGGCGGTGACCGCGGCCGCGGCCTGGACCAGAATGACCCGACTGATCCGGTTCAAACCCGCCAGATCGGTGATGGACGGCATCATGACGATGTCGCTGACCCCGACATAAGGTGCGGTATCGCCCGACGCGAGCGTGGAGACCATCACCTTGGGCACCCCGATCGGCAGGGCCCGCATGCCCGCCGTGACGATCGCCGTGCCGCCGCTGCCGCCGATGCCGATCACGCCGCCGATATCGTCGCGCCCGGCGATAAAGGCGGCAAAGGCGTCCGCCATCGCCGACACCACCGCCCCCCGGTCCTTCAGGTCCAGCAGCCCTGCAACGCCGTGCCCGGCCACCTCGGTCGCCGGAATGCCGGGGGCAATCGCAGGCTGACGCGTGCCCACGTCCACAATGACCGGATCACCGCCAGTCTGGCGAATCGCCTCAGCCAGAAACCGCAGTTCCGCACCCTTGGTATCTGCGGTCCCCACCACGTAAATCCGGCGCATTTGCCCAAGCCTTCCATGGGGATAGCGGGCAGCCGGTGCCTGTGCACCCCGGCGGCCAAGCCCCACTATGGCCGCAAAGAAACTCTTTGAAAAGCATTTTGGGATGTGCGTATCATTCTGAAATGAGCGTATCAGAGGCTGACAACGATGCCGCCCCGGCGCCCCTGACCGGGGCGAGCGCCCGGACGCGCGATCTGATGGTGCGCACGGCGGTCGGGTTGATGCAGATGGGCAAGACCCCCTCTGTCAGCGATGCCGCCGAGGCGGCGGGAGTGTCGCGGGCCACCGCCTACCGGTATTTTCCCTCGCAATCCGCGCTGATCGAGGCGGTGGTGGATCATGCATTGGGGCCAATCCTGCTTTGGGACAGTCCGTCGCTGGACGCCGAAGAGCGCGTCAGCGACCTTTTGGCGTCGTCAAGTCACCGGATCGTCGAGTTTGAGGCGACCTTCAAGGCGGCCTTGGGTCTGTCGCTGGCCCAGTGGGCGCAAAGACGCAGCGACACCGCACCGACAGGCCCGCAATTCCAGCGCGGCCACCGCATCGAGCTTTTGCAGCGCGCGCTCGCCCCGCTTCACGGCCGGTTGACCGAGGCCGAGTTCGGCAGGCTGACAAAGGCCCTGTCGCTGACCTTCGGGCTGGAGGTGGTTCTGGTGCTGAAGGATATCTGCCGGGTCGAGGTGGACGAGATGCAGGAATTGGCGGTCTGGGCGGCGCGCACCCTGGTGCGGGCGGCCCTGGCCGAGGCGGAACAGGCTGCCGCCTGATGTGGGTTGGAATACGTCGGGCGGGACTGCTGGCCGCCATTGATTGCTTGGGAGGGCACAATGTCATCGCATACGAATACATATCCAAAACTTCATAACGCCGCCTGGCCCGGCATCGTCGGCAAGGGCGCGCCGGACAGCGAACCGATCATCGCGCTGGACACACTGTTGCAGCTGACGGCCAATGCGCGCGCCGGCGACCAGAAGTTCGACGGCATCGACCTATTCATCACTGCCCCGCATTTCCCGATTGATGCCGACGCCGGCGAGGTGCGGCGGATGTCGGATCATATCGCCAGTTACGGGCTGAAAGTCGGCTCGTTCGTGGCGCCCATCTGGGGCGGTGCCGGGGGTGGCTCTGCCATGGGCAGCGCCGATGATCGCGCCCGGTTCCTGACCCAGGTCCGCAAGGCCTGTGCCATTGGCCAACAGATGCGCGAGATCGGCATCCGCCCCACCGGCGGCATCCGGGTGGACAGCTCGACCGGCGTCGCTGACTGGGACAAGGACCCGGTGGGCGGCACCAAGCTGATTGCCGAAACCTTCCGCGAGGCCGGCAAGATCGCCCAGGACCACGGCGAGATCATCGTGGCCGAGGGCGAGATCTGCTGGGGCGGCATGCATTCCTGGCGCGAGAATGTGAAACTCTTGGAGATGGTCGGCATGCCGGGCGTCGTCGGCTATCAGGCGGACATGGCCCATTCCATGCTGTTCGTCCTGGGTGCCAATGCCGAACAGGACCGCCTCTTGCCGGCCGATTTCGACTGGTCCGACAAGGCAGGTCTGGACGCCGCCTACAGGCAGGTGGCCGATGCGCTGCGCCCCTGGACGCTGGATTTCCACGTGGCCCAGAACGACGGCACCACCTTTGGGTCGGGCGACCACGAGAAGACGGGACGACATTGCCGGATTGACGACCCCAACGGGCGGCTGGATGTCGTCAAGCACGCCGGATACTGGCTGCGCGACAATGGCGTGCTGACCAAGAAGATGCGCCATATCTGCTGGGACGGCTGCATGTTCCCGAACTCCGTGATGGAAAGCCAGGAGACGTGGAACAAGATTCTGGCCGCAATGGTCTCTGTGCGCGATGCGCATGGCTGGACGGAATAGGGGGCAATGATGGCAAAACCTCTCAACATCGGCATGGTCGGCTATGGCTTCATGGCGCGCGCCCATTCCAATGCCTGGTCCAGCGTTTCGCATTTCTTTGACACAGGCTATCGCCCGGTCCTGAAGGCTGTCGCCGCCCGCAACACCGAAAAAGCGGGCGGGTTTGCCGGGATGTGGGGCTATGAACGGGTTGAAAGCGACTGGCGCAAGCTGGTCGAGGCACCCGATATCGACGTGATCGACGTTTGCGTTCCCAACGACCTGCACGCCGAGATTTCCATCGCCGCGGCCAAGGCCGGCAAGATGGTGACCTGCGAAAAACCTCTCGCCCGGACCGCCGCCGAGGCCATGCCGATGATCGACGCGGTGGAGGCCGCCGGCGTGCCCAACATGGTATGGTACAACTATCGCCGCGTGCCGGCGGTGATGCTGGTCAAGCACCTTGTCGAAAGCGGCAGGCTGGGCAAGATCTTCCATTACCGCGCCAAGTTCCTGCAAGACTGGACCATCTCACCCGACGTGCCGCAAGGCGGTGCGGGCACGTGGCGGCTGGATGTGGAGGCGGCGGGGTCAGGTGTGACCGGCGATCTGCTGGCACATTGCCTTGATACCGCAATGTGGATCAACGGCGGGATATCGTCGCTGACCGCGATGACCGAAACCTTCGTCAAGAAACGCAAGCACGCCGAGACGGGCAAGGTTCAGGCCGTGGGCATCGACGACGCCGCCGCAGTGCTGACCCGCTTTGCCAATGGCTCGCTCGGCACGTTCGAATCCACCCGCTATGCCCGAGGCCACAAGGCCGCCTATACGCTGGAGATCAATGGCGAAAAGGGGTCGCTGGCGTGGGATTTGCACGACCTGAACCGTCTGCAGTTCTTTGACCACAGCATCGAGGGCCAGTTGCGCGGCTGGACCAATATTCTGGTGACGGATGGCGATCATCCCTATCTGGGTAAATGGTGGGTGCCGGGGCTGATCATCGGCTATGAGCACTCCTTCACGCATCAGGTGGCCGATTTCCTGACCGGCCTCGCCACCGGCACCCCTGCCTCGCCCACCTTCCGCGAGGCGTTGGCCGCCAATCAGGTCTGCGATGCCATCATCGCCTCGGGTCAATCGGGCAAGTGGGTGAGCTTGTGAAACTGGGCTTCAACCTCCTGCTCTGGACCATCCACGCGACGGACGACCAACTCGGCATCATGCAGGACCTCAAGGATACCGGCTATGACGGTGTCGAGATCCCGATCTTCATGGGAGACCCCGCCCATTTCCGCGCTTTGGGGGCACGGATCGCCGACATGGGGCTGCAAGCCACCGGGATCGGCGTCATGCCCGGTGGCGGCAAAAGCTGCGTCTCGCCAGACAAGGCCGAACGCGCCTTAGCACTTGACCACATCAAATGGCTGGTGGACTGCACCCATGCCTTGGGCGGCAAGCTTTGCTCCGGCCCGTTTCACCAACCCTTGGGGGAATTCTCGGGGCTGCCACCCCAGGCCGACGAACTGGCGCGTCTGGCCGAGGTTCACAAGGCCGCGGCACACTATGCTGCCACGGCGGGGGTGACCCTTGCGGTTGAGCCCCTCAACCGCTTTGAATGCTACATCCTGAACACCGCCGCCGCCGCCACCGCCCTTGTCGAACAGGTGAATGAGCCAAATTACGGCTATCTCTACGACACCTTCCATTCCAACATCGAGGAGAACTCGGTCGAAGGTGTCATTGCGCCGACCGCCCATGCCATCAGGCACGTCCACATCTCGGACAACACGCGCGGCGTGCCGGGGGCTGGGCATATCGACTTTGCCGCCGTCTTTCGCGCGTTGCGCCGCGCGGGCTATGACGGCTGGATGACCGTCGAGGCATTTGGCTCCGCCCTGCCCGATCTGGCCGCCGCCACCAAGATCTGGCGTCCGCTGTTTGCCTCTCCCGATGAAGTGTACCGAAAAGCGTACCGCCTCATGCGCGACGGCTGGGATGCCGCCGCCTGATTTCGCGCCAGCTTCAGCGCAGGGCCAGGTTCACACCTGTCTGGGGATCAAAGGTCAAGACACGTTCAGGCTTCCAGCCAAAGCGCACCACCTCGTCGCGCGTCACTTTGGTGCCTGCCGGAACCGTCACATGCAGTCTGGTTTCGCCCATGTCCATGACCAGGGTTTTGACGACGCCCTGATCCTCGATGTCGAAGATCCGCGCCTCACCGGGGGCGCCGGAATCCAGCACCACATTCTCGGGGCGAACCCCGAAGGTCACCGCGCCCCCCGTACCATTGGCGGCCTTGACGGGTAGCCGAAAGGCCCCCAGCTCTGCCATGCCCGAGGCCAAATGCCCCTGGATCAGGTTCATCGGCGGCGACCCCACCGACCGCGCGACAAAGGTGTTCAGCGGGCGTTCGTAGATGTCGGCGGGCGTGCCCACCTGCACCAGCCGCCCCTGCCGCAACACCCCGATCTTGTCACCCATCGACATTGCCTCGACCTGGTCATGGGTGACAAAAAGGAAGGTGGCCCCAAGGTTGCTGTGCAACTTTTTCAACTCGACCCGCAGCGATTCCCGCAGCTTTGCGTCCAGCGCCGAAAGGGGTTCGTCCATCAGGAATACCGAAGGCTGCCGGACAATGGCCCGCCCGATTGATACCCGCTGCATTTCGCCCCCGGACAGGCGTTCGACCTTGCGGTCGAGCAAATGGGTGATCTGCAGCGTCACAGCCGCCTTTTCGACCCGCGCCGCAATCTCGGACTCGCTGGATTTCCGGGCCGGAGAGCGTAACGGAAATTCCAGATTCCCGCGCACGGTCAGGCGGGGATAAAGCGAATATTGCTGCAAGACCAACGCCACGTCGCGTTCGGCCACTGTCCAGCCGCCAACATCCTTGCTGCCGATGGCAACCGATCCGCTGTCGGGCTTTTCCAGCCCCGCAATGACCCGCAAAGCCGTTGTCTTCCCGGCACCTGTCCGCCCAAGCAACACGAAGAACTCGCCGTCTTCGACCACCAGGTCAAGATCGCGCAGCGCGCGCTGCGCCCCGAAACTCTTGTTGATCCCGCTCAGTTCGATCCGCGCCATCAGGCAGTCCTCCGCAGCGCCGTTCCGGTGTCGCTGTCAAAAAAATGCGCGCGCTCGGGATCGAGCCCGACCCAGACGCGCTGGCCATCGCCGATAAACCCAGGCTCGACCCGCGCGCGCAACGTGCTGTCACCCATCCTCACGTCGACGATCTCGTGCGAGCCCAAGGGTTCGACGTTGGTCGTCGCGGTTTCCACAAAGCCCGGCGCCGGGTCGTGCCTGAGCAGCACCGCCTCGGG
>JANPKV010000397.1:0-13923 GCA_031426185.1 Rhodobacterales bacterium
AGATCGTCCGCGCGCCCGCCTGCCATCTTGGCCATCAGGTCCGCCGTCGCCGGGGCCACGACCAGCAGGTCCGCCGCACGCGACAGCTGGATATGGCCCATCTCGGCCTCGTCGGTCAGGTCGAACAGATCCTGGTACACCCTTGACCCCGCCAGCGCCGACACGCTGAGCGGTGTGACGAATTCCGCGCCTGCCCGTGTCAGCACCGGAACCACCGAGGCGCCCGCCTTCGACAGCAGCCGGATCAGCTCCAGCGTCTTGTACGCCGCGATGCCGCCGCCAATGATCAACAAAATACGCTTGCCGGCCAGCATCGCACGCTCCTGCTGGGAACCGCCAGTTCCCTTTGACCCCAAGGATTAAGGGGCCAGGGCGCGGAACTCAATGACCTTGCCGTCAGGCCAGAAAATGATGCAGCTCGCGCGTCTGACCTTCAAGGTTCTTGCGCATCTTGCCGAACGCCGCCGCCTCAAGCTGGCGCACACGCTCTTTTGACAGGCCCAATTCCTCGCCAAGGCTTTCCAGAGTGCGCGGCACTTCGCGTAGCTTGCGTTCGGTCACGATGTGACGCTCGCGCGCATTCAGCGCCTGCATTGCCCGCACCAGCCAGCCGCGAAGCGTTTCGGCATCGTGGTTCAGCTCGAACGTTTCCGTAGCCTGCGGGCCGTCATCTTCCAGCGCGTCCATCCATTCGCGGCCCTCGTCCTCGGAGGACTGGGTGGCATTGAGCGAAAAGTCCGACCCCGACAGCCGGCCTTCCATCATCTCCACATCGGCCAGCGGCACGCCAACCTCGGAGGCGACGCGCTGGCGAAGCTGGAACTGGTCCAGAACCTCACCCGCCTGCGCCGCCTCGCGTTCCAGCTTGGCCTGCACGCGGCGCAGATTGAAGAACAGCGCCTTTTGGCTGCCCGTGGACCCGGTGCGCACCAAAGACCAGTTGCGCATCACGTAGTCCTGGATCGACGCCTTGATCCACCACACCGCATAAGTCGAGAACCGCACCCCGCGGTCGGGGTCGAACTTGTCCGCCGCCTTCATCAGGCCAAGCGACGCTTCCTGAATGAGGTCGTTCATCGGTGCGCCGTAGCGGCGGAATTTCGACGCCATCGAAATGGCCAGCCGCATATAGGCGGTGATCAGGCGGTGCAGGGCTTTCTCGTCGCGCTGATCGCGCCAGGCATAGGCCAGGCGCAGCTCCGTTTCGGCATCCAGAAGTTCCGCCTTCATCGCTTGGCGGGACATCGTTTGATCGTTATACCCATCCAGTGCCATGACAATTCCCCGTCGTTTGTAATCCGGCGATCTTTCATCGTCATAGCTCTTACGGAGCCCGCGCCTGACCGGATCACCCAACCATGCGACTTTGTCGGTCCCTTCTCTCACCTTGGTGATCGGTGGAGCACGATCAGGAAAATCCTCTCTGGCGGAACGGCTTACGCGTGGCACGGGCCGACCTCGCCGGTACATTGCGACGGCCGAGGCATGGGATGACGAGATGCGTGCGCGAATTGTCGCACATCGGCAGGATCGCGGCCCGGACTGGGTGACAATCGAGGCTCCGCTCGATCTGCCGTCAGCGCTGGCTGCTGCCCTTTCGACCGAGGTCGTTCTGGTCGATTGCGCCACGTTGTGGCTGACCAATCACATGCTCGCGGACCATGACCTGGAGGACAAGGGAACCCATTTGCTGACTGCATTGTCGTCCTGCCTCGCACCGGTCATTCTGGTCTCCAACGAGGTTGGCTGGGGAATAGTTCCCGACAATGCCCTGGCGCGCAGGTTCCGCGATGCTCAGGGCCGTCTGAACCAGCGGCTAGCTGCTCAGGCGGGGCTGGTGATCGGGGTCATGGCGGGCCTGCCGATGGTTCTGAAAGGAACCCTCCCCGAGGGCTTGCCTTGACCCGTTTCTGGTGGGTGCGGCACGGCCCGACCCATGCCCGGGCGATGATCGGCTGGACGGACCTGCCCGCCGATCTGTCCGATATCGCGGCTCTTGCGCGGCTGGAGGCGCATCTGCCAGCCGATGCCCTGGTCATCTCGTCCGATCTGTCACGCGCCGTCACGACGGCAGACGCCATCCAGGGGCACCGCCTGCGACTTCCGCATGACCCCTGTCTGCGGGAAATCGGCTTTGGCGCGTGGGAGATGCGGGGGTTTGACGAGATCGAGGCCGAAACCCCCGACCACATCCGCGCGTTCTGGGACCAGCCGGGGGACGTGCGCGCCCCGGACGGCGAAAGCTGGAACGAGCTGGTCGCACGCGTCAGCGCAGCCGTCGACCGGCTTTTGGGTGCACATCAGGGGCGCGACATCGTCGTCACGGCGCATTTCGGATCCATCCTTGCAGCCTTGCAGCGGGCCGAGGGGCTGTCGCCCGAGGCGGTGTTCGCGCACCGCATCGATAACCTTTCGGTGACCTGCCTTTGCCATGACGGGTCGGACTGGCAAACCCGCGCGATCAATCACAAACCGTGATCGACACCGCCACAGATCATCGCTTTTGCTTCGCATCCCAAATCCCTAGGGTTCGCACGACACGAAAAGGAGACACCGCGTGACCTATGATCTGGTGATTGGCGACCGGAGCTATTCCAGCTGGTCCCTGCGCGGCTGGCTTTGCTTTGACGCCTTCGGGATCCCGGTCAAGGTTCATGCCGCGCGTCTTTATACCGACGAACTGGCCACCCTTTTGCGCGATTTCGTCCCTGGCAAGACCGCGCCCACGATGCGCACGCCCGACGGCATGGTGGTGTCCGAAACCATCGCAATCGCCGAAGAACTCGCCAGCCGCCATCCCGAAGCCGGCCACTGGCCCAAAGATCCGAACGCCCGTGCTGCGGCACGAACCCTGACGGCCGAAATGCATTCGGGTTTCGGTGCCCTGCGCAGCCATTGCCCGATGAACCTGCGCGTCAGCTATACCGACTGCGCTCCGCCCCCCGAGGTTCTTACCGACCTCAGGCGTCTTGAGGTGATCTGGGCTTGGGCGCACCGTCAGACTGCCAGCCGCACGCCGTGGCTTTGCGGCGAGTATTCCGTGGCCGATGCGTTTTTCGCGCCCGTGGCGGCGCGCATTGCGGGCTATAACCTGCCCGTCAGCGCCGATGCCATGGCCTATGTGCAGGCGCATCTTGCGCAGCCGTCGTTTCGTCGCTGGCGGGCGATGGGGCTGGTCGATGGGGCGGATCAGGAGTTTTACCGCCGCGATTATCCGCGCCGCGCCTGGCCCGGTCCCGTGCCGTTATCCGCCCATGCTGTCGATGGGGCTCATGCGGAAAACGCCACCTGCCCCTATGGCGGCGGCCCCGTCACGCATGCCCTGGAAACCGGTGGCAGTCGTTTTGGTTTCTGCAACGCATTTTGCCGCGACAAGACCGTGGCCGATCCCGAAGCCTGGCCGCAATTCGTCGCCCTGATGCGCGGTTAGCTGTCGCGCCTTTACCCTTCGCTAACCATTCGCCCCTATCCGTTAACCAAGGTAAACGGAGTGTGCGATGGTCGCGCGGGCCTATACAGTTGCGTTCGAAGGCGTCACCGCAAGGGTGGTAGAGGTGCAATGCGCCCTCGCCCCCGGCCTGCCTGCTTTCAACCTCGTGGGGCTGCCCGACAAGGCGGTGTCCGAGGCCAAGGAACGCGTGCGCGCCGCCCTGCAGGCTCTGTCCATCGCGCTGCCGTCCAAGCGCATCACCATCAACCTGTCGCCCGCCGACCTGCCGAAAGAGGGCTCGCATTTCGACCTGCCGATCGCGTTGGCCTTGCTGGCCGCCCTTGACATCATCCCCAAGGAAGAGGCGGAGGGGATGATTGCCCTGGGTGAGCTTTCGCTTGACGGCAAGCTGATCCCCGTCCTTGGCGCGCTGCCCGCCGCCATGGCCGCAGCCGAGGAAGACCGCGCGCTTTTGTGCCCCAAGGCCTGCGGGGCCGAGGCCGCCTGGGTCGGCGCCACCACGGTCCTAGCCGCTGCAACCCTGATGGACGTCGTGCGCCATTGCACCGGACAGGTCCCGATCCAGCCCGCCACAGCCGGTGAGGTGATCGCCGTGACGCATTCGCGCGATCTGCGCGACGTCAAGGGCCAGGAGCGTGCCAAGCGCGCGCTGGAAATCGCCGCCGCCGGTCGCCACAACCTGCTGCTCGTCGGCACCCCGGGGTCGGGCAAATCGATGCTCGCCGCCCGTCTGCCCGGCATCCTGCCGCCGTTGTCGGCGGTGGAGGCGCTGGAGACGTCGATGATCCACTCGCTGGCGGGCCTTCTGTCCGAAGGCGGCATCTCGCGTCAGCGCCCGTTTCGCGAACCCCATCACACCGCCTCCATGCCCGCCATCGTCGGCGGCGGCAAAGGCGCCAAACCCGGCGAAATCAGTCTCGCCCATAACGGCGTCCTTTTCCTCGACGAGTTCCCCGAATTCCCCCGTGCCGTCCTTGAAAGCCTGCGCCAGCCGGTGGAGACGGGCGAGGTCGTGGTCGCCCGCGCCAATGCCCATATCCGCTACCCTTGCCAGTTCATGCTGGTCGCCGCCGCCAATCCCTGCAAATGCGGCTACCTTTCCGACCCGGCGCGGGCCTGCAGCAAGGTGCCGATCTGCGGCGAGGATTACCTCGGGCGCATCTCCGGCCCGCTGATGGACCGGTTCGACCTGCGCGTCGACGTGCCCCCGGTCGCCTATACCGACCTTGACCTGCCAAGTTCCGGCGACACCTCTGCCACGGTCGCCGCACGGGTCGCCGCCGCGCGCGACATCCAGACCGCCCGGTATCAGGACCGCGACGACCTGCGCGTGAACGCGGACCTCGAGGGGGAAGTGCTGGAAGAAGTCGCCGCCCCCGACGACGAGGGGCGCGCCTTGCTGGCACGGGTCGCGCAAAAGTTCGGCCTGTCGGCGAGGGGGTATCACCGGGTCCTGCGGGTGGCCCGCACCATCGCCGATCTGGCGGGGTCGGAGGATGTGAGGCAGCCGCATGTGGCCGAGGCGGTGAGTTACAGGATCGCGCTGAGCAAGGCGGTGTAAGGGGTCGCCCACATCGGGCGGCCGGTCTATGCCACCAACGCGAGCGGGGTGAAGGTCTGGAATGCCACCTACAACCCCTTCGGCGGGGTCACCACCTCCACCGGCACCGTCCCCACCGCGCGTTTCCCCGGCCAGTGGTTCCAGTCCGAGAGCGGCTTGCACCAGAACTGGATGCGGGACTATGATCCGACGACGGGGAGGTGAAGGCCGACCCGCAGTGGCTGGTAGATGGCCCCTCTCATGTCGGCCAACCCAACCCTCACCCCGCCCGCCTGGCCTCGATCACTTCCCAGATCCGCGCCGCCGCGTTCGTCCCGTCGAACCGCTCCAGTTCCTGGATCCCCGTCGGCGACGTCACGTTGATCTCGGTCAGCCAGTCGCCGATGACGTCGATGCCGACGAAGATCTGGCCATGGTCGCGCAAGGTGGGGCCGATCGCGGCGCAGATTTCCAGGTCACGCGGGGTCAGGCCGATCTTTTCCGGTCGCCCCCCGGCATGCATGTTGGACCGTGTCTCGCCGGCCTGCGGGACCCGGTTGATCGCCCCGACGGGTTCACCGTCGACCAGGATGATGCGCTTGTCGCCCTTGGCCACGTCGGGCAGATATTTCTGAACGATCAACGGCTCGCGATTGATCCCGCTGAACAATTCATGCAGTGACGCAAGGTTGCGGTCATCGGGGCCGAGGCGGAACACCCCCGCGCCGCCATTGCCGTAAAGCGGCTTCAGGATGACATCGCCATGCCGGTCCTTGAACGCCCGGATGGTGGCCAGATCGCGGGCGATCGCGGTCGGCGGGGTCAACTCGGGGAACCGCAGGACCAGCAGCTTTTCGGGAAAATTGCGCACCCAGAACGGGTCGTTCACCACCAGCGTCCTGGGGTGAATCATGTCCAGAATATGCGTCGTGGTGATGTAGCCCATGTCGAACGGCGGATCCTGGCGCAACCAGACAACGTCGAAATCAGCCAGGTCGACCTCAGCTTCGGCACCATAGGTCACATGGTTGCCAAGCTCGCGCCGGACCTCCACGGGAAAGCCCCGCGCCACCACGCGACCTTCGAGATAGGCAAGCTTGTCAGGGGTATAGAAGAACAGGGCATGCCCCCGCGCCTGCGCCTCCAATGCGATGCGAAAGGTGGAATCGGCGTTGATGTTCACGGCCCCGATCGGGTCCATCTGCAGTGCAACCTTCAGTGCCATCGCATCCTCCGAAAGGGGTCAGGCCCCCTAGATGGCGCAACCGCCGGTCAGATGCAAATCATGCCGAGAAGGCGTTTTCCACGATGTCGATGCGGCCCTGACCATCCACGAGCGCGACGTCAAAGCGCGCCGGCGTCAACTGGCCGTCGGGTTCGCCGGCAAGAAAATCCGCCGCCGAGGCACAGATACGCGCCATCTGGCGGGGAGTCAGGTGAAGCGCTGCCTCGGCATGCGTGGCACTTTGCTTGACCTCGATGAAGATGACCTGGGCACCCTCGCGCGCGATCAGGTCGATCTCGCCGGCAGCGCCGCGCCAGCGCCTTGCGCAAATCGGACGGCCCGAGCGGGTGTAATGCTGTTCGACGGCGGCCTCGGCGGCCACACCGGCATGGTAAGAGGTTGCACCGCTCATGCCCGGGGCCAGTTCGGTGCGGGGCAGGCGGGGTTTCGCGTCGGTGCCGCCGGGCTGCATGCCTGCATCAAGATGTCGTCCGCTTCAGCGCCATCTGATAGACCTCGCGGCGCGGCAGTCCAAATGCCTCCGCGACAGCGGCTGCGGCATCTTTCACCGTCATCTTGGTCAATGCCTGTTCCAAGGCCTGCTCCACCATCTGCGCGTCCACGACCATCTCCTCCGCACGCGCCACGAGGACCACGATCTCGCCCTTGACCGTCCGGTCTGCATAGGCCGCGACCAATTCCGCCAGTGTCCCGCGTGTAATCTCTTCGAACCGCTTGGTCAGTTCACGGCAAACGACGGCCTGACGTTCCGCTCCCAGAACGTGGGACATATCTTCCAACAAATGGTTAACGCGCTTGGGGGATTCGTAAAGGATCAGGGTCGCTGGAACCGCCTGCAATCCTTGCAAAAAGGTCCGGCGGGCAGCCTTTGCCGGGGGGGGGAAACCTGCGAACATGAACCGGTCGGTGGGCAGGCCAGAAACCACCAGTGCCGACAGGACCGCCGAGGCCCCCGGAACCGCAAGGACCGGGTGGCCCGCCGCAACTGCCGCCCGCACAAGCCCGTAGCCGGGGTCCGACACCATGGGGGTACCCGCCTCCGAGGCGTAGGCGACGCTTCCGCCCGCAGCCAGCCCCTGCAGGAGCCGGGGCAGTGCCGCGTCGGCATTGTGCTCGTGATAGGCGACGATCTGGCGACCTGCCAGCGCGATGCCGTGGATCTCCATCAGATGCCGCAGCGTCCGTGTATCTTCGGCCGCCAGCACCGTCGCCCCAGCCAGAACGTCGAGCGCGCGCAGCGTGATGTCGCGTGCCGCCCCGATCGGCGTGGAGACCAGATGCAAACCCGGCGGAATGGCGCGCAAGCTGGCGCCCTCGGTCGCATCGGCCATCTGCAGCGCTCCCCTGCCAATTTACTTCCCGAGGCGATATGCTATGGCTGTCTTGCACAAACCATACCATTTCCGCTGATCCCTCGTGAGGTTGTTCATGTTGTCCGCTTTCGCAAAGGCCCGCAAGTCGCTGGTCCACACTGGTCTTGCCATCGCAGCGCTGGCGCTGGCCGCCTGTGTGCCATCCGGTCCGCGCACGGCGGGGGGACCGACGCTCGATGCCGGTGGCCCGGTCACCGTGGCGTTGCTGGTGCCGGGCGGATCGGGTCAGGCGAGTGACGAGCTGTTGGCGCGCAGCCTGCAGAACGCAGCGCAACTGGCGATTGCCGATCTGGGCGGCGTCGAGATCGACTTGCGTGTGTACAACACCGCAGGGCAGCCGGGCCAGGCTCAGGCGATGGCGCTGCAGGCCGCCGACGAGGGCGCGCAGGTCATCCTGGGGCCGGTCTTTGCGCAGGAGGCGAATGCCGCAGGCGTGGCAGTGGCCTCGCAGGGCATCAATGTCCTCAGCTTTTCCAACAATCCGGACATTGCCGGCGGGAATGTCTTTGTGCTCGGGCCAACCTTTGCAAATACCGCCGAGCGGCTGGCGTCCTATGCCGTGCGCTCTGGCAAGGGGAGGATCATGGCCGTCCATGATCGCAACCAGGCGGGCAATATCGGACGTCTGGCGATCGAACAGGGAGTGCGGTCCGCGGGGGGCAGTCTGGTCGCGGTGGGCGACTACGAGTTTTCGCAGAACGGCGTGGTGCAGGCCGCTCCGGGCATCGTGCAGGCGGCACGATCGAGCGGCGCGGATGCGATCTTTCTGACCGCCGACACCGCGGGCGCATTGCCTCTGGTCAGCCAGCTTTTGATGGAAAACGGCCTGGACCCGGCAGTGACGCGGTTCATCGGCCTGACGCGGTGGGATATTCCGGCGGCCACGCTGGCGCTTCCGGGGGTTCAGGGTGGCTGGTTCGCGCTTCCCGATCCGGGGCTTTATGCCCAGTTTCAGTCGCGCTATCAGGCCGCCTTTGGCGAAGCGCCGCACCCGATCGCCGGCCTTGCCTATGACGGCATTGCCGCCATCGGTGCGCTGGCCAAGCAAGGCCAGTCCGATGCGCTGACCGCCCGCGCGCTCATGCAGCCGTCGGGGTTTGCCGGGGTCAACGGCGTCTTCCGGCTACGCAGCGACGGCACGAATGAGCGGGGCCTCGCCGTGGCGGAGATTCGCAACAACCAGGTCGTCGTGATCGACCCAGCCCCGCGCAGCTTTGCCGGTGCCGGGTTCTGATCCGGCGCTGGTTGAGCGCGCCACCGCCGTTCCAGCCAGCCCTTTCCTGTTGTTGCCAAAGGACATCATCGACGAAGCAGCCCTGACGGCGCGCGTCATGGCGGTGACGGCGGCGGGATCCGACATGCGTGCCGCCCGCGCCGAGGTCGTTCTGGTGTTGGCGGCGGCACGGCAGGCGGGCAATGCCGCCCTTGCAGCCGCCTTTGCCGCGACCCCGCTTGCCGCCCGCGCCCTTGTTTCGGCGCAATCCTACCTGACGGATGTGATCGTCACCGCCGCCTTCGATGTGGCGCGCCACCGGCTCCATCCCGCCCCAAATCCAACCGAGGCAGAGCGTATCGCACTGTTTGCGGTGGGTGGGTATGGCCGGGCGGAAATGGCGCCGCATTCAGATGTGGACCTGATGTTCCTGACGCCCTGGAAAATCACGCCCTGGGCCGAAAACGTCATCGAAAGCATGCTTTACATCCTGTGGGACCTGAAGCTGAAAGTCGGTCATTCAAGCCGCACTGTCTCTGACTGTCTGCGCCTGGCAAAAAGCGATGTGACCATCCGCACCGCCCTGTTGGAGCACCGTTTCCTTGGGGGATGGCAGCCCCTGGCGACGGAGCTTGACGAGCGGCTCTGGAAAGACCTTTTTCGCACGACCGGGCCGCAATTCATCGAGGCCAAGCTGGCCGAACGCGCCGACCGGCACAGGCGCCAGGGCGGACAGCGCTATGTGCTGGAGCCCAACGTCAAGGAAGGCAAGGGGGGCCTGCGCGATCTTCAGACACTGTACTGGATCGGGAAATACCTGCACCGGGTGCCATCGTCCGAAGGGCTGGTCGGGGCGGGCCTTCTGACGCGCGAGGAATATGACAGCTTTGCCCGTGCCGAGGATTTCCTGTGGTGCGTCCGGTGCCACCTGCATCTGATCACCGCCCGCGCCACCGACCAGTTGACGTTTGACCTGCAGGTCGAGGTCGCAGAACGCATGGGTTACCGCGACGCTGGCGGTCGGCGCGCGGTGGAACATTTCATGCAGGATTATTTCCGCCACGCGACGCGGGTGGGCGAACTGACGCGGGTCTTCCTGACCGAGCTGGAGGCGCGGCACGTCAAGCCCGAAGCCAGTTTCATGGGGATGTTCCGCCGCCCCAAGCGGATCGCCAAAGGCTACCGGCTGGTTCAGGGGCGGATCGACGTCACCGACGCCCGTGCATTTCTTGCCGACAAGCTGAACCTGTTGCGGGTCTTTGCCGAGGCCTTGCGCAGCGGGCATCTGCTGCATCCGAACGTGATGCGCCTGATCTCGGCCAACCTTGACCGGATTGACGACGGCATGCGGACCGACCCGGAGGCGGCGCATATCTTCATGGAACTGCTGCTGGACCACGGCAACCCCGAACGCGCGCTGCGGCGGATGAACGAGCTGGGTGTTCTGGGTGCGTTCATTCCAGAGTTCGAACCCATCGTCGCCATGATGCAGTTCAACGTCTATCACCACTACACCGTTGACGAACACATCATCCAGACGATCAGCGTGCTGGCGCAGATCGAGCGGGGCGAACTGGTCGAAGAACTGCCGGTCGCCAGCGGGATCCTCACGGCGGGGGTGAACCGCAAGGTCATCTATGCGGCGCTGCTTTTGCATGACATCGGCAAGGGCCGCCCCGAAGACCACTCCATCCTCGGGGCCCAGATCGCGCGTCGAGTCTGCCCGCGCCTTGGGCTGACGCCCGAGGAAACCGAAACCGTCGAATGGCTGGTGCGCTATCACCTGTTGATGTCGGACATGGCGCAGAAACGCGACATCGGTGACCCCCGGACGGTGCGCGACTTTGCCAAGGCGGTGCAGTCCAAGCGGCGTCTCGACCTGCTGACGGTGCTGACCGTCTGCGACATCCGCGGCGTGGGACCGGGGACCTGGAACAACTGGAAGGCAATGCTGCTGCGCAGGCTTTATCTGGATACTGCGGCAGCGCTCGAAGCGGGCTTCGAGAACGTCGTTCAGGCACATCGCGAGGACGAGGCGAAGGCGGCGCTGCGTGCGCGGCTCGGCGACTGGTCACCGAGCGACATCGCGCGGGAAACCGATCGTCACTACGCCCCCTACTGGCAAGGTCTTGCCCCTGACACGCAGGAAGTGTTCGCGCGCCTGTTGCGCGGTCTGGGCGACAGCGAGATCCGCATCGACCTGCATCCCGAACCGGCGCGCGATGCGACACGCGCCTGCTTTGCGCTTGTCGACCATCCGGGCATCTTCTCGCGGCTTGCGGGGGCGCTGGCGCTGGTCGGGGCCAACGTGGTCGATGCGCGCACCTATACGTCCAAGGACGGCTATGCGACGGCGGTGTTCTGGATCCAGGACGTCGAGGGCAAGCCCTACGAGGTGTCACGCCTGCCCCGCCTGCGCGGCATGATCGACAAGACGCTGAAAGGCGAGGTTCTGGCGCGCGAGGCCTTGAAAGACCGCGACCGGGTCAAGAAACGTGAGCGCGAGTTTCGGTTTCCGACCCACATCACCTTTGATAACGAAGGCTCCGAGATCTACACGATCATCGAGGTCGATACCCGCGACCGGCCCGGCCTGCTGTACGACCTGACACGCACCCTGGCGGCCAACAACATCTACATCGCCAGCGCCGTGATCGCGACCTACGGGGCGCAGGTGGTCGACAGCTTTTATGTCAAGGACATGTTCGGCTTGAAACTCCACGCCAAATCGCGGCAAGAGAGCCTGGACAAGAAACTGCGCCAAGCCATCACCGAAGGCGCCGAACGGGCATCCGCGTGAAACCCATCAGCCTGATCCGGTCTATCATGGTCGTCGGCGGATGGACGCTGCTCAGCCGTGGCGCGGGGTTTGCACGCGACGTGATGATGGCGGCCTATCTCGGCGCCGGCCCGATTGCCGAGGCCTTCCTGATCGCGTTCTCGCTGCCGAACATGTTCCGCCGGTTCTTTGCCGAGGGCGCGTTCAACATGGCCTTCGTGCCGATGTTCGCCAAGAAACTGGAGGCGGGCGAGGATGCGCAGGGCTTTGCGCGGGACGCCTTCAACGGGCTGGCCGGCATCCTGATCCTGGTGTCGCTGATCGGCACACTGGCGATGCCGTGGCTGGTCTGGGCGATGGCATCGGGTTTCCAGGGGGATGAGCGGTTTGCACTGGCGGTAATCTACGGTCGGATCGGGTTTTCCTACATCCTGTTCATCTCGCTCGTAGCGCTGTTGTCGGGCGTGCTGAACGCCTATGGCCGCTTCACCGAGGCGTCGTTCGTCCCGGTCTTGATGAACCTGATGTTCATCGCGGCCATGTTCGCCGCCGATTACTTTGCCTGGGACATGGGGCTGACGCTGGCCTGGACCGTCCCGCTGACCGGCATCGCGCAGCTTGCCTTTACCTGGGTCGCCGCCAAACGCGCGGGGTTTCACCCTGCTTTGGGCCTGCCGCGACTGACGCCCGAACTTCGCCGCCTGCTGGTGATCGCGGCACCGGCCGTTCTGGCGGGCGGGGTCATCCAGATCAACCTGATCGTCGGGCGGCAGGTGGCCAGCTTTACCGAAGGGGCGGTGGCCTGGCTCAGCTATGCCGACCGGCTTTATCAGCTTCCGCTCGGGGTGGTGGGGATTGCCATCGGGACGGTGCTGCTGCCCGACCTCGCAAGACGGCTTCGGGCGGGGGACACGGCGGGGGGCCAGTCCAGTTTCAACCGGTCGACCGAGTTCGCGCTGATCCTGACCCTGCCTGCCGCGGTGGCGCTGGTGGTGATCGCACAGCCCTTGTGCGACGTGCTGTTCGAACGCGGGGCGTTCGGCCCGCAAGATACCGCCAACACCGCAATGGCACTGGCAGCCTATGGTCTGGGATTGCCGGCTTTCGTGTTTCAGAAAGTGCTGCAGCCGATCTATTATGCGCGCGAGGATACACGGCGGCCGTTCATCTATGCGGTCACGTCGATGCTGGTCAATGCGGCCATTGCCATCGGCACGATGCCTTTCATCGGGTTCGTCGCGGCCGCACTGGCGACCTCCGTTTCAGCTTGGGTGATGGTCTGGCAGCTGTGGCGCGGATCGCGCGATCTGGGACTTGCGGCAGAGTTCGACGCGCGTTTTCGCAGCCGCGGCCCGCGCATCCTGCTGGCATCCCTCGGGATGGGGGTTGTGCTGTGGCTGATGTCGCATTTCGTCGGCCCCAGCTTTGATCTGCGCGGCTGGCGGTTCCTTGGTCTGGCCGCATTGGTCACGTCCGGACTTGCCAGCTACGGCATCCTTGGCCTGGCACTGGGTGCCTTTCGACTGTCAGACTTCGCGGCGCTGCGCCGTCAGCGCTGACGCATCCTTTCGCGCAGTCGCGACCAACCGCCGGGGCTGATCAGGAAAGACAGCCCGAACCCGGTGACAAAGCCCGCAAGTTCGGCAACCCAGGTCCAGCCACCCCCAAAGATCGCCCCGAAGACCAGCTGGATGCCCAGCAACAGGCCGATCATCTGGAAGGCACTCAACTGGTTGCCACCGGTTGCCCGCGCCCGCGTCAGCATGAGGAAGGTGAATGCCCCGATCAGCCCGTAGACCGGCGGATAGCCCCCGATCAGCGGTGCCCGCAGGTCCGGCACCAGCGTATAGGCAAGCGCGCCGACAACGGTAGACGCCAGCAACAAGAGCGCCACCGCCCACCACCGGAACGCCTCGCCCACCATCTTGCCCAGGGCCGCAAAGATCACGATCACAAGTGCTGCATGCATCAGCCCGCCATGCACCAGGGGATAACTGACCAAGCGGTGCATCCCGTCCAGCGGGAACTGTCCCGTTTCCCAGAAATAGCGCATCAGCTCGGGCGAAAAGGCCAGATTCTGGACCGCGATGTTGCGCCAGCCGATGGCGTCGGGGCCACCGGCAATCCCGGATTGGCCGGCCGACAGCACCAGTTCCATGGCGATGATGGGCAGGGCCACAATCCAGACGATCGGCGGCAACGGGTTCAGCGGCGGGGCGTTCAGGTCTTGCATCAGGCGGCCTCCATGACCCAAGCGTCGATTGACGCCCTTGGCCCCATCCGATACGCGGAATGCGACCTTGATATCAAGATGGAGACGT
>JANPKV010000398.1:0-4718 GCA_031426185.1 Rhodobacterales bacterium
ACCATAGATCACCTTGCCGTCCAGCTTGACCTTTTCATAGCCCGGCAGACCCAGATCCATGCCATCGGTGATGGCCTCTCCGGCCATGACCATGCTGGCGAGCTTGTTCATCGCGTAGCCCGCGACCGACGGGTCCCAGAAGCCGATGCCATCAACCGCGCCGGTTTCCAGATACTGCCCGGCAATGGACGGCAGCGAGGTGCCGAACACGCAGGTCTTGTCTGCTGTGCCGCGCTCTTCGATGGCAAGGCCGATGCCCGCGACGTCGGTCGAGGCAGAGCCTTGCAGGCCCTTGACGTTCGGGAATGCGCGCAACACTTCCTGCGCCTTTTCATAGGCCTTTTGCTGGTCGTCAAAGGTCTCGTTCTTGTCGCCGACCATCACCATGTTCGGATACTTTTCCTTTTGGTAGGCGATGGCGCCGTCAACCCACTGGTTGTGCGTCTGGCTGGTCAACGAGCCCACGAACACGGCATACTCGCCCTCGCCGCCCATGCAGGTCGCCATCTGTTCCATCAGGTTGGCGCCGAAATCTTCGTTCACGAAGGCTTCGATGTCATAGTTGGTGTTCTGTTGGCTGGCAGCTTCGTGGGTGATGACGGTGATGCCCGCATCCATTGCGCGCTTGAGCACGGGTTCCAGCGCCTCGGGTGACATCGGCACGACGGCCAAGGCATTCACGCCCTGTGCGATCATGTCTTCGATCAGCGCTGCCTGCTGCTGCGGATCCGCCTGGGCCGGACCCACCTGGAACGCATCGGTGCCGGTGTCGGCGGCGTATTGCTTGACGCCCTCTTCCATGCGGTTGAACCACTGGATGCCTGCGATCTTCACGACTGTGGCGATCTTCTTGGTATCCTGCGCCATCGACGGCATCGCAAAGACCGAAGCCGACGCAGCGAGTAACGCGATCAGTTTGACAGATTTCATGTATCTTCCTCCCAAAAGAATACCCCGAACGGGGAAGGTCGTCTTGTGTCGTCAGTCTATGCAGTCTTGCCTGCAATTCCAGCGGTTTTTCTGGATAACTGACGAAAATCATTCATTTTCCGTGCCTTGTCGAATTTTTTCCAAACAGCGGTAGCCCTCTGCCTTCGGGCCGAGGGTCAGGATCGTCCGCCGGATGGACCGATCATGGTGCCGATCGGGTTTCGGTATCCGCCCTCCCCTTGCCCATGGTGGTGGTTGCCAGCGCGACCACAAGGTCGGGCTCCGCATGATGCGGCAGATGGCCCGCCCCCCGCACAAGATGGACCGCAGCCCGTGCGGGCAGGTTCGCAATATCCTGCCAGTCCAGAATCCGGTCCCCGGTGCCGAAGATCACCCGCACATCGCAGCTGGTCCGCGCAAGATCGCCGGTGATGTCGATCTGTTG
Organism: Rhodobacterales bacterium; assembly: GCA_031426185.1. GTDB lineage: Bacteria > Pseudomonadota > Alphaproteobacteria > Rhodobacterales > Rhodobacteraceae > JAJNPS01. The sequence continues at coordinate 1,376 of JANPKV010000398.1, forward strand.
GAAACCACCCTGAGCCAAAGCCTCGGCCCAGGCCCGGTGCACAGGGCGCAAGCGTTTCAGGCGAGCAAGTTCCTGCGCCAGGATTGCCTGCGACAGCGGCCCCGCATCAAGTCGCGACATGGCTCGGGAAAGCGCGGCGGTCGTGTCTGCCGCAAGCATTCCTTGCAGGAAGTCCGTGTCGATGCGCGCGCCAAGGCCAAGGGGTGCAGACAAGACCAGCCGGTCGATCCGCCCCGCCAGCAGCACGGCAACCTTTGTCGCCACTGCCGCGCCAAGCGAATGGCCGATCAGCCGCATCGCACCCTCGGGCAGCTCGGCGGTCAGCGCATCGGCGACGGCGCGCGCCGCCGCGTCAACCGATGCAGGCCCGTCCACACTGTCGCCAGGGCCCGGAAGGTCCACGGACACCACCGCATGACCGGCGGCGGCCAGCCGGCGCGGCAGGTCGCGCCAGCCGCGATGGTCGTCGTAAAGCCCGTGCAGCAAGATGATCGGCAAACCCGCGCCGCCGCTGCGGTGCAAGGCAATCTGGGCGCCCTGCTGGCAGTCCGCATCCGGGCCCTGCCCCGCTACATCCTCGGCCGTGATCCGTCCGCGCCTGCCGGTTCCCGCAATCAGGGTCAGATCTGTCCCGGCCCGTCGCGCCGCGGCGCGGGCCGCCGGGCTGGCGGCGACGGGTGCCCCGGCCTCGGCGCTCGCAAGCGGTGACGCGGGGACGCTTTCCGGCTGCCGGGGCGCAATGGGTACGGCTTCGGCCTTGGCCGCCGGCACATCCCCCGCGCCCTCGGCGTCGATCTCGGCAATGGGGGCATCCAGGTCCACCATGTCGCCCGGGCTGACCAGTTGGGCAATCAGCACCCCATCGGTCATTGCGGGCACTTCGACGACGGTCTTGTCTGTCTCCACCTCAAGCAGAATATCGCCGCGTTTGAACCCTGCGCCCGTTGCGACGAGCCAGTCGGTCACCCGTGCCTGCTCCATCGTCTCGCCCAGACGGGGAAGGCGCAGGATCACTCGGCCCATTCCGGTGCCTCTCTTGTCACAAGCCACAGTGCGGTGTCGTGGATCAGCGCCTCGGACGGGATCGAACCCCGCTCCAGCGCGGGAGAGACGGGAATCGGAATGTCCTCGCCGCCGACGCGAAGGATGGGCTCATGCAACCAGTCAAAACAGACCTCCGACAGGCGGGCCGAAATCTCGGAGGCGACCGAACCCGTCACCGCGGCCTCCGTCACGACCATTGCGCGCCCCGTGCGACGAACGGCCTCGACCAGCACCGCATCGTCGAGGGGGTTCAGGCAGCGCAGGTCGATCACCTCGGCCTCCACGCCCGCCTGCGCCAGACGCTCGGCCGCCGCAAGCGCCTCATGCAGCATGCGGCTGTAGGTGATGATGACAAGATCGCGGCCCGACCGGCGCGTGACGGGTTTGCCCCAGTCGCCATCGGGGCGCGTCACGTCCAACGCGCCCTTCATCGTATAAAGGCCCTTGTGCTCGATGAACACGACGGGGTCGGATTGCGTCAGGGCCTGTCGCAGCAAATGATAGGCGTCGTTCACCGTGGCGGGCATTACCAGCCGCAAGCCGGGTGTGTGCATGACCCAGGCCTCGAGGCTCTGGCTGTGTTGTGCCGCTGCGGACCGCCCGGTGCCGCCCTGGGTCCGAAGCACCAGAGGCACGCCGATCTGCCCGCCGAACATGTACCGGCTTTTGGCGGCCTGATTGGCCAACTGGTCCATCGTCATGCCGATGAAGTCGACATACATCAGTTCCGCGACGGGACGCAGTCCGGTCATCGCGGCCCCGATGGCGGCACCCACGATGGCGGCTTCGGAAATCGGGGCGTCGATGACCCGCTCCGCGCCGTAAATCTCGATCAGCCCCTTTGTCACGCCGTAAGCGCCGCCGTAAAGGCCGACCTCCTCGCCGATCAGGATGACCGAAGGGTCGGCCGCCATCGCATCCAGCAAGGCCTGGCGGATCGCCTCGCGGTAAGTGGTCTGGGTCATGCCCGCCCTCCTTCGCCGAGAACCGCGTTCAGTCTGGCGGCTTGCGGGCGCGGCGGCGGCGTGTCGGGCGCATAGACATCCTGAAACATCGTCGCCAATCCCGGCGGAGCAGCGGCGATGGCATGGTCGAGGGCGGCATCCATCTCGGTCACTGCCGCGGCATCGATCCGTTCAAGATCCGCCGCCGAGGCCAGACCCTCGGCCGTGATGCGCCCGCTGGCGATCGCAAGGGGGTCGCGCGCGCGGCCCTCGGCCTCTTCCTCGGCGGTCCGATAGGGCGATTTGTCCATGCGTGCATGGCCGTAAAAGCGGTAGGCGTCGATCTCCAGAAATCCCGGTCGGCCCATGCGCGCCGCCGACACGATTGCCGAGGCCGCATCATGGACCGCCTCGACATCCGCGCCGTCCGCCCGGGCGGCATTCAGGCCAAAAGCCGTGGCGCGCGCCGGAAAATCGCGATTGCCGGCAGAGCGGTCGACCCGCGTTCCCATCCCGTACTGGTTGTTGATGCAGCAGAACACGACGGGCAGATGCCAAAGCGCGGCCATGTTCATCGATTCATAAAGGATGCCCTGGCTCATCGCACCATCGCCGAAAAATGCGACGCTGACCTGCCCGCTGCCCTGATTGCGATAGGTCAGCCCGGCGCCCACGATATGGGGAATGCCGCCGCCGACGATGGCGTTGGCACCAAGATGCCCCAGCGTCCGGTCAGCAATATGCATCGAGCCGCCCTTGCCCCGGCAATAGCCGTCTTCCTTGCCCGCGATCTCGGCCATCATCCGGGACGGGTCTGCACCCCGACCAAGAAAGATCCCGTGGCCCCGGTGGTGGGTGGTAAAGGTATCGCCGTCGCGCATCGCATCGGTCATGCCGACGACGCCCTCTTCGCCGATCGACAGATGCAGCATGGAGCCCGCGCTTTCGCCCTTTAGAAACAACTCCCCGACGCGTTCCTCGAAGAACCGGATACGGCGCATCAAGCGGTAGCGGCCCAAGGCAGCGCTGTTCGTCGCGGCAATGGGCGCGTTCATTCTGGGGCTCGCAGGGGTTTGATGGCGTGATAGGCTTCGCGGTAGCGGGCGTAGATGGGCGCATATGCCGCGTGAACGGCCATATCCGGTTGCACGGTGCGCGCGGTGCGCACCATGGCGGCAACGGCGTCGTCGATGGTCGCGAAATGCCCCGCGCCATGGGCGGCAAGGATGGCCGAGCCAAGCGCGCAGGCTTCGGTTTCCTCGGTCAGGATCAGCGGCAGACCAAGCGTGTCGGCATGGACCTGCATCCAGAAATCCGACCGCGTCGCGCCACCCGCGACCACGATGCGGCGCGGA
>JANPKV010000399.1:0-2566 GCA_031426185.1 Rhodobacterales bacterium
GTTCGCCCATGACACCGAAATGCAGTTCCGCGCCGAAGCGCGGCGGAACAAGCTGGCGGGACTCTGGGCGGCGGGCCTTTTGGGCAAGTCGGGCGATGACGCCGCTGCCTACGCCGTCGAAGTGGTACACGCCGATTTCGAGGAAGCCGGGATCGAGGACGTCGTGCGCAAACTGTCGGCAGACCTGGGCACGTTGGCAAGCCCCGAGGTGATCCGCGCCAAGATGGCGGAGCTGATGCCGGTCGCGCAGGCGCAGCTGATGAAGGAAATCTAGGCGCCCGCCTTCCACAGGCACCCCCGCGCGGCATCGGGAAACCGGGCCGCGCTACAGCGTCTTGCCGGGCGCTGACCCCGGACAAGTTGCGCGATATGAATTTGCCCTTGGCGGGCCCGCGTGGCAAACATGACTGCAGATTGCACCCGATAGGACCTTGCCATGCCCCAAGACGCGCTTTCCCGGCTGTTGGACACCCGCGACTGGCTGATGGCAGACGGCGCCACCGGCACCAACCTGTTCAACATGGGACTGGAATCGGGTGAACCACCGGAATTCTGGAACACCGACCGGCCCGACAACATCCGCACGCTGTATCGCGGCGCGGTCGATGCCGGGTCCGACATCTTTCTGACCAATACCTTTGGCGGCAATGCCAGCCGCCTGAAACTGCACAATGCGCAGTCGCGTGTGCGCGAGTTGAACCGCATCGGTGCGTCCCTCGCGCGCGAGATCGCCGACGCCGCCGGTCGGCCGGTGGTGGTGGCGGGGTCGGTCGGTCCGACCGGCGATATCTTCGAGCCGATGGGCACGATGACCCACGCCGTTGCGGTGGAGATGTTCCACGAACAGGCCGAAGGGCTGAAAGAGGGCGGCGCCGACGTGCTCTGGATCGAGACCATCAGTGCGCCCGAGGAATACAAGGCCGCAGCCGAGGCCGCCGCGCTGGCCGGCATGCCCTGGTGCGGCACCATGAGTTTCGACACGGCGGGCCGCACCATGATGGGCGTGACCTCCTCCGCGATGGCCGAGATGGTTGAAAAGCTGCCGAACCCGCCGATTGCCTTTGGTGCCAATTGCGGGGTCGGCGCGTCCGACCTGATGCGCACGGTGCTGGGCTTTGTCGCGGTCGGCAGCGAGCGGCCCCTGATTGCCAAGGGCAATGCGGGGATCCCGAAATACCACGACGGCCACATCCATTATGACGGCACGCCCGAATTGATGGCGGAATATGCGGTGCTGGCCCGGGATGCCGGCGTGCGGATCATCGGCGGCTGCTGTGGCACGATGCCAGAACACCTGCGGGCGATGCGAACGGCGCTGGAAACACGGCCAAAAGGCCCGCGCCCGACCCTGGAGGATATTGCGGCACATCTGGGTGGGTTTTCCAGCGCGTCGGACGGGACGGGCGACACCTCGGGCGACCCCAAGCGCGAACGGCGCGGCCGCCGGGGCTAGAACGCGCGCCCCTCGGCAGGGATTTCGGCGGGTCTGCAAAGGGCCCTCAGAACAGCGAAAGCTGATCGCCCGCCTTTGGTGGCACCGCAAACAGATCCGTGCGCAGCCCGGGCAGTCCCCGGGTCAGGCCCAGCCGCTTGCGCGCGACATCCAGCCTGCGTCGGATCAGGTCGGCCCAGATGCCCTGTCCGGTCATCCGCGTCCCGAACGCCGGATCATAGTCGCGCCCCCCGTGCAACTCGCGGACCCTGCCCATGACGCGGGCCGCGCGATCGGGAAACGTCGTCTCGATCCAGTCGCGAAAAAGCCCCGCCACTTCCAGCGGCAGGCGCAGCGGGATGGAGGTTGCATGGCTTGCCCCGGCTTCGGCGGCGGCCTCAAGTACCGCCTCCAGCTCATGGTCGGTCAGCGCAGGGATCAGCGGCGACACCTGCACCCGCACCGGAATGCCCGCCGCGGTCAACCTGCGAATGGTGTCCAGACGACGCCTTGGGGCAGGGGCGCGAGGCTCCATCTTGCGCGCCAGACCGGCATCGAGCGTCGTGACCGAGATGCTGACGCTGGCCAGCCGCTGGGCCGCCATTGCCGCGATCAGGTCGATGTCGCGCTCGATCAGGGTGCCGCGCGTGGTGATCCAGACCGGGTGTCGATGATCGGACAGAACCTGCAGGACCTGCCGCATCAGGCCGTGGGTGCCGTCGATGGGCTGGTAGGGGTCCGTATTGGTGCCGATGGCAATCGGGGCGACCTTGTACGACGACCGCCCCAGTTCGCGCGTCAGAACCTCGGCTATGCCGGGCCGCGCGATCAGCCGGGTTTCGAAATCAAGCCCGGGAGACAGGTTCAGGAACGCGTGGCTGGGTCGGGCATAGCAATAGACGCAGCCATGTTCACAGCCGCGATATGGGTTGATGGACCGGTCAAACGGCAGGTCGGGCGACCGGTTGTAAGTGATCGCGGACCGCGGACGCTCGATGCGCGTTTCGGTGCGGATCAGGCGGTCGTCCTCGGGGATATCCCAGTCATCGGCAAACCCTTCGCGCGCCTCGCGTTCGAACCGGCCGGACGCGTTCGACACCGCCCCGCGCGCGCGCAGGCGTTGGCCGGGCAACA
>JANPKV010000400.1:0-10283 GCA_031426185.1 Rhodobacterales bacterium
GATGATGCCGGGGTTGTCGGAACATATCACCGAAAGTCTGGTCTTCACGCCCGAGACGTTTCGCGACCGCTATTTGTCGCCCTATGGTGCGGGCTTCTCGATCGAGCCGCGCATCCTGCAATCGGCCTGGTTCCGCCCGCACAACGTGTCGGAGGAATTGCCGGGACTGTACCTTGCGGGGGCGGGCACGCATCCCGGCGCAGGGGTGCCGGGGGTGATCGCGACCGGCGAGGTCTTGGGAAAACTGGTGCCCGATGCGCCCCTTGGTGCGCTGATCCCGATGCCGATGAAAGTGGCTGCCGAATGATTGCCGCAGCTGACATGGACTGGTGCCGCGATGCGATCCGGACGGGGTCGCTGTCGTTTCATGCGGCCTCGCGGCTGCTGCCCGAAAGGGTGCGCGCGCCGGCGCTGGCGCTTTATGCGTTTTGCCGGATCGCGGATGATGCGGTGGATGAAGGGGACGACAAGGCGGATGCCGTCCTGACGCTGCGCGACCGTCTGGCGCTGGTCTATGAGGGGCGCCCGCGCAATGCGCCTGCCGATCGTGCCTTTGCCGGGGTGGTGGAGGCCTTCGAGATGCCCGCAGCGCTGCCAGAGGCTCTTCTGGAGGGGTTGGCCTGGGACGCCATCGGGCGCCGCTATGACACGCTGTCGGGCGTTCTGGACTATTCCGCCAGGGTGGCCGGCGCGGTCGGGGCGATGATGTGCGTTCTGATGCGGGTCCGTAATTCCGATGCGCTGGCGCGCGCCTGTGATCTGGGGCTGGCGATGCAGTTGACCAACATTGCCCGCGACGTGGGCGAGGATGCGCGGGCCGGGCGGCTTTATCTGCCGCTGGACTGGCTGCGCGAAGGGGGGCTTGACCCCGAGGACTTCCTTGCCGATCCGCAGGCGACACCGGTCATCCGCCAGTCGGTGGCGCGGCTGCTGGCGCAGGCGGACCGGCTTTACACGCGCGCCGAGGCGGGGGTCGCAGCACTGCCTGCCGCGTGTCGTCCGGGCATTTACGCTGCGCGCCACATCTATGACGGGATCGGCGGGGACGTGCGCCGGGCCGAGTTTGACAGTGTGACGCGCCGCGCGCGTACAAGCCGGGCGCAAAAATTCGGCTGGCTGGCGCTGTCCGTGGTGCGGGCAGGGGTCACGGTCGCGACACCGCAATCGGCGGTACTGCATGCCGCCCCCGCACCGGAGGTCGCGTTTCTCGTGTCTGCCGCCGCCCGCCGCGCGGCGCGCCGTCCGCGCAGCGAAATGCTTTTGACGGTGTTGTCGCAGCTTGAGGCCCGCGATCGCGCCGTTCCGGGCGAATAGCGCAAGATCGCTTGCTGTTTGTGGCAAAACGGGGCATCCCCCCTATCTTCGGATTTGGGTCCAACCAGCAGACGGGGCGCGCGACGCGATGGATATTCCGGTTTTCGCAGCCTTTGTGCTGGCTTGTGGCGGTGCTGCGGCGTCCGGGGCCCTGTTTCCGCCCGGGCCCTGGTACAAGACGCTGGCAAGACCCAGCTGGACCCCGCCTGACTGGGTCTTTCCGGTGGTCTGGACGACATTGTATCTTTTCATGGCAGCAGCGGCTGCGCGCGTGCATCCGGTCCCCGGATCAGGCGTCGCCATGGCGCTCTGGTCGGCGCAGATCGCCGTCAATGTGCTGTGGTCACCTGTCTTCTTTGGCCAGCAGCGCCCGCGCGCGGGGCTGAAGGTGCTGATCGCGCTTTGGGTGCTGGTGGCCCTGACGATGATTGCCTTCTTCCGGCTGGACCTGATCGCGGGGCTGTTGTTCGTACCCTACCTCGTCTGGGTGACGATTGCGGGTGCGCTGAACCTGTGGATCGTGCGCCACAATCCCGGGCTGACCTAGGCGCGCCTCGCGGCGGCGAGCCAGACCCCGGCCAACAAGACAGAGGCCACTGCGTTCCAGCCGGCCATGGAAATGCCCAGCATGGACCAGGCGATGGCGTCGCAGCGCACCGGGGCTGCGACATCGGCATTCGGGTCCAACAAATCCTCGACCGAAATGCCCTCGATCGATCCTGCGCTGCAGGTTGCAAGGCCCTGCCACCAGCCCTGCTCCACGCCGACGTGAAAGCCTGCAATGCCAGCACTTGTCAGCACCGCAAGCGCGCCCAGCCACAGCACCGCGCGCGGGTTCCAGAACAGGGCAAGGACGCCGATGATGATGGCGGCCCCGTGCGGCCAGCGCTGCCACAGACACAAGGTGCAAGGTTGCAGCCCCCCGACATATTGAAACGCAAACGCCCCGAGCAACAGCCCGAGCGAGCCGAACGTGGCGATCAGGGTCAGGGTCCGGCGATCAAGCGTCATGCGGTGTGGGTCCTGCAATGCGTCGCGCCCGTGTCTGCCATGGCCGCGCCGGCCCGCCAAGGGCGAACACGCGGGGCTCACGAAAGGGTGCGGCGCGCCTGGCAATCGGGCGCCCGTCCGAGACCCGGCGGCAAAGGGACCTTGGCACCCGCCGCCGCATGAGGCTAAACTCTGTGGCAACGGATCTGGTGATGTGGGGGGTGTGTCATGGAATGGCGTGGTCGTCGGGGCAGCAACAATATCGAGGACCGGCGCCGGTCGGGGCCGTCCAGGGGCGGTGTGGTCGGCGGCGGCGGCATTGGCCTTGTGGTTGTCGCCCTGATCGTCTGGGCGCTTGGTGGCGATCCGATGGCGGTTCTGCAGCAGGGGGGCGGGGTCGGCCGGATCCAGTCCGGCCAAGGGGTCGAGATCACTCCCGCGGACGAACAGGCGGCGGAGTTCGTGTCGGTCACGCTGGCCGATACCGAAGAGGTCTGGGCCAAGATCTTTCAGGAACAGGTCGGGCGCGCCTACACGCCCGCGACGCTGGTACTTTACAAGGGCGTGACACAGTCGGCCTGCGGCAATGCCAGCGGGGCGACGGGTCCCTTTTACTGCCCGGTCGACAAGAAGGTCTATCTAGACACTGATTTCTTCACCACCATGGCGACGCAGATGGGGGCCAAGGGCGATTTTGCCGCCGCCTATGTCGTGGCCCATGAAATCGGCCATTATGTGCAGGACGAATTGGGCATCCTGGCCGAGACAACCCGCATTCGCCAACAGTCCAGCGAGGCCGACAGCAACGAGATTTCTGTCCGGGTCGAATTGCAGGCAGACTGCCTGTCCGGCATCTGGGCGCGGTCGGCGTCCGAAATGTTCGGCTCCATAGACCAGGGCGATATCCAGGAGGCGGTGAATGCCGCCGAGCAGATTGGCGATGACACCCTGCAGCGCAATGCCGGGCGCCGTCCGATGCCCGACAGCTTTACCCACGGAACGTCCGAACAGCGTGCACGCTGGCTGGTGACGGGGATGGAATCGGGCAATCTTGCCGATTGCGATACCTTTGCGACCGACCGGCTGTAGGCCCGAGCAGAGCGGCAGGGAATTTCTGTGCTTCGCGGGCTTGAGTGCGACGCGCGTGGCGATTATAGACAGGCTCGCCCTTGATCGGTCTTGACGGTCACTACCATGGGGGCTGGTTGCGCGGGTGTGGCGGAATGGTAGACGCGGCAGACTCAAAATCTGCTTCCGCAAGGAGTGTCGGTTCGAGTCCGACCACCCGTACCAGCGCGCGGCCAACCGGCCGGCATGACGATATGGCCATCACGCATCCAGTCCTGCGCCTTTGACGGGCAATGCCCATGTGCGACCTTTGCCAGGCCAGCCGGGTGCGATTCGCATCTGTCGCCAACCGGTTTTCAGTATTTGAAACCGATCGTGCCACTGGCCGTGTATTGGTTCCTGAAGCGGAACAACCGGCTCAACTGACCGCTTGCTGACGCGGTTTTTTTCACCCCGCAAGGCGTTCAACTAAAACGCGAAAATTGTCTCAAATTCGTGCGCCGCGAGTTAGAGGTTTGTTTACAACTTTAAGACGAAAACCGATCAAATCTAGCTCATTAAGCCGATGGAAAAACGCTGTCATATGGCCCGCTGCACCACCCTGCACATCCTGGACGATAGTATCGTCGTCCCGTGGTTTTCCGCTGTGGCAACCGAGCGTCGGCCTGACGGGCGGTCACGTCATCGTCCTGCTTGCGTATGTCTGCCGACACGCTACCAAAAAGGGGTCTGCTGGGAAGACGTCTCGACCGCGGGGGCGGTCATGTATCGGGTGTATCCCTCCACGGGATGCATTGGGTGCTGTCGCGTGTCTTTTGGCGGGTCAAAGGCGTCCCGCCGGTCGTGCCAGAGATCTGGCATGTTCGTTGCCCGCAAAGGCGACACAAGGCCGCGATATCCCGCACCGTTCATGATCAGGTCAAACATGCAGACAGGTGAGAAACTGTCTGTGTCAGACCGGTCGTCTGCGGTGGGCGGCTTCCGGAATGTGTCACATGGGCCCTGTCGGACGAGTCCGGCGCGGCAAGAAGCGCAAGGCTGACAAATGAAGACCGGTGACGACAACTCTGCGGAAATGGGTGCCAGGGGCACCGTGGGTGACCTGGGTGAGCTAGGTAACATGGGCGCGGTTGCGTTTGATCCGTTCGAGGATAGGCCTGCGGCGGTCAACCCGCCGGTGACACCTTGCTTTACGCAAGGCACACTTATCGCGACGCCGCGGGGCGAGATGCCTGCCGAATTGCTGCGCGCCGGTGACAAGGTCGTCACGCGCGACAACGGCATCCAGACGATCCGATGGGTCGGGCAGAATGCGCTGACCTGGCGCGACCTGCAGATGTTCGGCCATCTGAAGCCTGTGCTGATCCGCGAAGGATCGCTGGGCGACGGTTTGCCGGAGCGCGACATGATGGTGTCGCCCAACCACCGGATCCTTGTCTCGAACGACCGTACGGCGCTGCATTTCGACGAGCCCGAGGTGCTGGTGGCGGCCAAGCACCTGATCGGCGGCATGGGCATGCGCGAGATCGACAGCTTCGGGACGACCTATATCCACTTTCTGTTCGATCGGCATGAAATCCTGCTGTCTAACGGCTGTTGGAGCGAGAGTTTTCAACCTGACGATTATTCGCTGAAGGGTCTCGGGAATGCGCAGCGCAGCGAAATCCACGAACTTTTCCCGGAACTGAAGACCCCCAAGCAAAAGACACGATTTGGCAATGCCCGACGCATTCTTACGCCGGCAGAAGCACGACTTTTGGACCAGTAACGAATTGTTGGTACGGTGCGAGTAAAAAGGTGAGCGCCCGGTGTGCAGGTGCAGGTGTCGCGTGGGGTAAACGGTGATCGCGAGGGTGTGGTAAACAGTTATGCAGCACGAGGGTCATGCCAATGTTTGCATGGTTTTCGGTGGAAAAGGGTTCCGGTTTCGGGGCCCTTTTTCATTTCTCGCGACGGGTGACGACGCCCGTCGACGCATTGCGGCGTTCGAGGCGGCAATGCACCAATTCTTAACCGTGCTGGCCGATCCTGAGCCCGAAGTTCACGAGGCAAGCAGGCGGGCCCACGATTGGCGATCATGGATATTGGGCCTTTGGCGGTCGCGTCGGACATCGTGGCGCGCGCGCGGACGGCCGATCCGGATGGATCGTGCTTTACCTTGGTGCAAGGCACGCAGGTCCGGACTGCCGATGGCGACGTGCCGGCCGAAAGGCTGTCCGTGGGGGACAGGCTGGTGACCTGTGACGCGGGGCTGCAACCTGTCACGGCGGTTGCCATACGCACGATGTGGCGGCACGATCTCATCCGCGCGCATCGCCTGACGCCCGTGGTCATCCGGGCAGGTGCCTTGGGGGCGGGACGACCTTGCCAAGATCTTTATCTGCACCCCCTGACGCGCCTTGCCTGCATCGATGGTCGCGGCGACGGTGCCCTGACGCTTGCCATGGACCATGTCGGCGATGATCGGATCGACCGGGTTTTTCCAAATTCGGTAACCTATGTCACGTTTTCCTTGCCGGTGGCCTCCGAACTGGTGGTCTGCGGCCTGCATCTGCAAGCAGGATGCGACCCCGCGCAGGCGGGCCTGGCCTTTCCCGTGCCCGGTGCCGCGGGGCGCGGCTGGCGCCAGATCGGGACCGTGATGGCGGAACAAACTTCGGGCGGTGGGTCGGAGATCTGATCGACCGGGGGCAGGGGCCGCAAGCTGCCCCTTTGCCAACTTCTCTTGCCAATCCGCCGCGCAGTATCGCCAGCAGCGCCATGGCCCGATACCCGGGCACATCGTCGCCTTGGGGTGGGTGCCGCAGCGCGCAACGTCGATGGGGAATATGCGCATGGCAGACCCCGCCCAGGTGCAAGAACACAGAATACCCGGCGATATCGCCCGCACGGATTTGGCCTGACAAAGGTCCATATGTGGGCAGACCCAAGCAAGCGGCAAACCATATATGGGATGCTGGGCGCTTGAATTGGGTGGGTTTTCGCGCGATACAGTCATGAAAGTTCTAAATCGGCCCGTCAGGGCAGTTTCGCCATTTGCGCCAAAGACGTCCCGGATGCGCCAGCTGGTATCGCGCGCCGATCGCTAGAAGGGCCAGACAATGCCGACGACGTTCAACTGGATATACCTGGGCAATACCGCCACAGTGCTCGACCCGACCGAGGGCAATCTCGGGGCGGAAAACGTCGCGTTGCTGAACGGCACTACCTGGGGCAGTGTCGGCGATCCGCTGCTCGGTCGGGTCACCAGGGCCACGATGACCAATGTTGGCGGCAGTGCCACCGGGCTCGATGCCGACAACAACGTGGCCAACGACACCTTCACGACCGATATCGGTGCAGGTACGCAGACATTCACCTTTGACACCTCGGTTCAGTACAACGCGACCATCACCTATACCAACGGCACCACCGTTCTTGTGACTGCTGTGATCGTGCAGGACACGGCCGGAAATCTTTACCTGGCGCCGGAGTTTTCGCTGAACCCGGACACTACCGCCTATGAGGCGTTGCCGATTCGGTCGGTCACTTTCAACAGCGTTGCGCAGACCGGTGGGGACCTGCAGGCGGACAGGATCGACACCGGATTTCGCGACGGTGTAGTCACCGGTACGGCCGGCAATGACGTCATCAACAGCACCTTTATCGAACCTGCCATCAGCGGCAGCGAACGGATCGACAACAGCGATGCGGTGCTGCCGGGTGCCACGGGAAATGACGATTCCGTTCGCGCGGGTGCGGGCAACGACTCCGTCATCGCGGGACTGGGCAATGACAGCGTCGATGGCGGCACTGGGGCCGACATCATCGACGGCGGCACCGGTAACGACACGCTGATCGGGGGCAGCGACGCCTCGGCGGACACGCTTTTTGGTGGCGTTGGGGTAGATAACCTGTCGGGCGGTGACGGCGCCGATCAGCTTTGGGGCGGCAACGACACCGACAGCATCGATGGCGGCACCGGCAACGACACGATCTATGGCGGCGGTGGCAATGACACCGTCACGGGCGGCGACGGCGTTGACCTGATCACCGAAACCGCCCCGACAGAGGCGGCGGGCACGGTCACGAACGGGGACTTTCCGACCGCCCTGACGGGCTGGACGGTCGGCAATCCCACCGGGGGCGCGTTGCCCAACGTGGTCGCAGGCTCGGTCCGCTTCAACACCGGCGGGGAGAGCACCTACGGCGACAGCATCCAGCAGACGCTGACGACCACGGCTGGATCGACCTACACGGTCAGCCTGACCGCCGGCGAAATCGGTAGCGGTAGCGCCGATCACACAGTCCGCATCGATGTTCTCGATGCCAACGGCAATGTCATCTCCACCCTGACCCAAGTCATAACCAACGGCACTTCCTCGACCATTTCGCTGACCTACACGGCGCTTTCGGCGTCGACGACGATCCGCATCACCAACCCGACCTCGACCGGCAGTGGCAACAACCCCAACCCGACTGATCTTTTCGTCGACAATGTCACCAACACGCTGACGGCCGCCACGACGGGGGGGAACGACAACCTCTCCGGCGGGATCGGCAACGACACGATCTTCGCTGGCACGGGCGATGACGTCATCGCGGGCGGGGCCGACAATGACAGCCTTTCGGGCGAAGACGGCAACGACACGATCTCGGGCGACGACGGCGATGACGTCCTTTCGGGGGGGATCGGAGCGGATTCGATTTCCGGCGGCATCGGCAATGACACCATCCTGTTTGGATCCGGCGACGACGTGGTGTCCGGTGGGGACGGCGACGACGTCATCGACGACATAGCGGGGTCAAACCTGCTGGGCACGAACATCCTGGACGGCGGCGCAGGGGCCGACACGATCTGGGGTGGTGGCGGCAACGACACGATCACGGGCGGCAGCGGGGCCGACCAGCTCTTTGGCGAGGAGGACAACGACAGCCTGTCCGGCGGGTCGGAGAATGATATCCTGGACGGCGGAGCCGGGGCGGACGTTCTGGCTGGCGATGCAGGCAATGACACGCTGACGGGCGGCGCGGGCAACGACACGCTGACAGGCGGCGCAGGGGATGACCGGTTCGTCTGGGGGGCGGGTTCCGCGAATGATACCGTCACGGATTTCAACACCGGCAACAGCGGATCGATCACCGACGGCAACCAGGCCAACAACGATTTTGTCGATCTGTCCCCGATCTTCAATGACGCGACCCTGGCGGCCTATAACGCGGTCAACGGCACCAGTTTCGTGCTGCCCATTCAGGCGCTGAACCACGATCTTGGCATCAATGGCGGCGTGGTCAACTTCAACGGCACGGACATGTCGGGGCCGACCCTGACGCTGACCGGGATCCTTGGGGGGCTCACGTTTGATCAGACCAACGTCACCTGCTTTACGACGGGCACCTTGATCGAAACGCCGACCGGAGCGCGGCTTGTGGAAAATCTGGTGCCGGGCGATCTGGTCATCACGCGGGACCACGGGGCGCAGCCGTTGCGCTGGATCGGACAGCGGCATGTCAGCCTTGCAGATCAGATCGCGGCCCCGGGCCTGCGGCCCATCCGGATCGCGGCTGGCGCGCTCGGACCGCACGTGCCGTCGCGCGAGGTGATCGTCTCGCCCCAGCACCGGGTGCTGATCGATACCGCCCAGGCCGAGATGCTGTTCGGCGAGCCGGAGGTTCTGGTCGCGGCCTTGCATCTGGTGGACGATGTGACGGTGACACAGCCCTATCTGGCCGATACAATCTATGTGCATCTGCTGTTTGATCGTCATGAGGTCCTGCAAACCTCGGGCCTGTGGTCGGAAAGCTTTCAACCCGCAATGCGGACGCTTGCCAGCATGGACCTCGCCCAGAGGGAAGAGATCAAGGCACTGTTTCCGGCGCTGTCACCCCGGACCTATCCCGCAGCACGCCCGACGCTCAGGGCGCATGAGGCGCGGGTGCTGCTGGCGGGATAGCCGCCAGCTGCTTCTTGCGGTCAGCCCCGCATGCGCGCGCCGTCCGCGTCGAACAGCGGCGCCATATGAACGCGGGCAGGGCGGCGCTCGCCCAGGATTTCGATCTCCAGTTCCAGGCCATCCACGGCGCGGTCGGCAGGCACGAAGCCTTGCGCCAATGATTTTCCGGTGTAATGCGAATAGCCGCCCGAGGTGCAAAAGCCGACGACCGCGCCATCCAGCCAGATCGGCTCCCAGGCGACGACGTCCGCATCCTTGGCATCGACGATGATCGGGACCAGCTTGCGTTTCGGGCCGGCCGCCTTTTCGGCCGTGGCTGCGGCCTTGCCGATCCAGTCGGCAGGCTTGTTCCAGCGGATGAAGCGGTCAAGGCCGGTTTCGGCAGGGGTATAGTCGGGCGAGAATTCGCGGCCCCAGGACCCGAACCATTTGTCCAGCCGCAGCGACATCATCGCCCGCATGCCGAACGGGCGCAGGCCAAGATCCTTGCCCGCCGCCGACAGCACATCCCACAGGTGGCGCACCGACATGTGGTCGCAGTAGATCTCATAGCCGAGATCGGCGGTATAGCTGACGCGCTGGACGATGCAGTTGGCCATGCCCACGGTCATGCGGCGCACATCCATGAACTTGAACGCCTCGGCGCTGACGTCGGACCGGGTCACGCGGGACAGCAGGTCACGCGCGCGGGGACCGGCGATCTGAAAGCCGGACCGCGCATCGGAGATGTTCTCCACCGTCACGCCGGGTTCCATGTTCTGCTCAAACCAGCGGCTGTGCCAGCCCTGCGCGCCGTAGCTTGCGGTGACCTGGAACTCGGTTTCCGACAGGCAGGACACGGTGAAATCGCCGATGATCTTGCCGGAATGGGCCAGCATCGGGGTCAGCGACAGGCGGCCCGGTTTCGGGATCAGGCCCGCCATGATCCGGTCCAGCCAGGCGCGGGCATTGGGGCCGGTCACGCGGTATTTGCCGAAA
>JANPKV010000401.1:0-4941 GCA_031426185.1 Rhodobacterales bacterium
TTGCCGGTGTTCTTGCCGATATAGACGATCTTCAGCGGGTCTTGCGCCAGTGCGGCTCCCCCCAGCACAAGGCTGGTGGCAAGGCCCAGAAACATGGATTTCTTTAACACGGTATTCCTCCTCCAAGGTTGGTTGCCGGTTGCCCGGTCGATGTGCCCGCTACCGTTGGGTGCGGGAATAGATGAAGTTCGTCGCGATGATCGACACGATCAACAGAACCCCCAGAACGCAAAGCTGCCAAGCCGGCAGCACATTGGCCACGATCATGCCGGTGGACACGATCACCAAAAGCCAGGCGGCAAGAAAAGTGCCCAGAATGGTGCCTCGTCCGCCAAAGATGTAGGTACCGCCCAGCATCGCCATAAGGACCATCTGCAACTCGCCCCCCAGGCCCAGATCATAGCGCACGGATCCAAGCCGCGAAGCGGTCATCAGGCCGGCAACGGCACTTGCAAGCCCCATCAGGATGAAAAGCGTCATCTTGATCCGCCGGGTGCGGATGCCCGCGTGCTTTGCCGCCTCTTCGTTGGTGCCGACAAGATAGATCTGGCGGCCGAATATCGTCATGCCCAGCACAAGGCCCAGCAACAGCGACAGCACGACGAAAATCACCACCGGCAAGGGGATGCCCGCGACCATGATCTTGTCGATCCCGATGAACCATTCGGGCACCCGGATCGATTTGTCGCCCGCGATCACCTGCGCGAGGCCCCAGTAAAGGATGAGCGTGCCGAAGGTCACGATGATGGATGGCAGTTCCAGCGCGATCACCATCACCCCGTTGAAAAGCCCCATCAACAGCCCCGCGCCCAAGCCTACGGCGATGGCCAGCGGCATGCCAAGCCCCGCATCCTGCACCCAGGCGAACAGACATGCCGACAACGCCATATTGGCCGCCGGTGACAGGTCGATCTCGCCTGCGATGATCACCATGGTCAGGACCAGGGCGACGATCGCGAACTCGGAGGAAATCGTGAAGCTTTTCAGGATGTAGTTGATATCAAGGAAAAACTCGGAAAGCTGGCTGCCTGCAATAATCCCGATGATCAACAGCACAAAGGTCATCGTCTCGGGCCGCACCAACGCCACGTGCCAGCCGGGCCGGGGCGGGGCGGCATCGCGCGTAACCGCAGTCTGGGGGGGGTGGGCGGTCATATTCGGGCCCCTCTCAGCATGCTTCGTTGCCCCTGCAACCGCACCAACCGGTCAATGAGCAGCGCGACAAGGATCACCGATCCGTAGATGGCGTTTTGCGTCGTGCCGGGGATCCCAAGCAGTGGCAACGCCGCCGCCACGCACCCCAAGAGAATGACGCCCAGCACCGTGCCAAGAACCGTGCCCACGCCGCCATTGATCGACACCCCGCCGATCACCACAGCGGCGATCACCTGGAACTCGAACCCGTTGCCGGTGTTGGACGGGTTCACAAATCCCCAGCGGCTGGCATACATGATGCCCGCAAGCCCCGACAACGCACCCGATATGACAAACACGATCAGGGTCACCCGCGTGACGTCGATCCCGCGCAAGGGGGCGGCCACCGGGTTGGACCCCAGCGCATAGATCTGGCGTCCCAGCCGGGTATGAGTCACGAACCACCAGGTCAAAAGGGCCACGCCAAAGCTCATGAAGATGATCCACGGAATGCCCAGGATCGGCGAGGTCTGCGACATCGCCTTCAACGCGGAGGGCACGTATTGCCGGTCGATCTGCTTGGCATCCGACATGATGAAGGTCAGACCGCGATAAAGGTTCAGTGTGCCCAGCGTCACGATGATCGCGGGCAATCGAAAGACCGTGACCAGAAGCCCGTTCACCAGCCCCAGCGCCATGCCGACCCCGATGGACAGCACAAAGCCCAGTGGCCACCAGATCTCCGGCGCGTAGCGAAACATCATGCCCGACGCCATCGCCGCCAGCGCCATCATCGATCCCATCGACAGATCGACATGCCGGGCCAGGATCACCAGCATCTGGCCCATCGCCCCGATCATGATCAAGGGCGTCAGCAACAGGATGATCCGGGCGCTGTCCAGCGTCAGGAACTGCGGCTTGTAGGCGCCGACTGCCAGACAGAACAGCACGATCATCAGCGCGATTCCCGCCTCGCGTCGCCTCAGCATATGGCCCAGCGCTGTCATGCGACCTCCTCGCGCGCCGTGTTGCGTGGCACGGCGGCTTGCATGATGGTTTCCTGGGTGGCCACCCCGCGCGGCAGTTCGGCGGTCAGTTGTCCCTCGGCCATCACCAGAACCCGGTCGCATAATGCCAGAAGTTCCGGCAATTCGGACGAGATCAGCAGGATCGCCCGCCCGTCCGCCGCAAGCTGGCCGATCATGTCGTAGAACTCCGCCTTGACCCCGATGTCGATCCCCCGTGTGGGTTCATCCAGGATCAGGACTTGCGGATCGGTCAAGAGCCATCGGGCCAGGATCGCCTTTTGCTGGTTGCCGCCCGACAGATCGCCGATCGGCTGGCGAAGGGTGGCAAGGCGGATGCTCAGTTTGGCCACCGACTGCTGCGCCAGCGCCTTTTCCAGGCTGCGGCGGATGATTCCCTGCGGCGCGATGCGGCCCGGCACGGCCGCCGAAATGTTCTGTTCCACCGACAGGCTGCGAAAGATGCCGGCTTGCGCGCGGTCTTCGGGCACGAAGGCCAGCCCAAGCGCAATCGCCTGCGCAGGGTCGGTGATCCTGACCTCGCGGCCGTTCACCTCGATGCGGCCGGTATCGGCAGGGGCAACGCCGAACAGGGCGCGCGCCACATCGGTGCGACCCGCACCAACCAGCCCGCCCAGCCCCACGATCTCGCCCCGCCGCACCGAAAAGCTGATGTCACGAAAGAGCCCGGCCCGCCCAAGCCCGGTGACCTGCAGCGCCACCTCGCTGATCGTCGTGCCCACCTTGTGCATGTATTCCTTGAGCGGACGTCCGATCATCAACCGGATGATGTCGGCATCCGTCAGATTGGCGATGCTGTCGGTTGCCACCTTGGCCCCGTCGCGGAAGATCGTGACGCGGTCACACAATGCACGCACCTCTTCGAGCCGGTGCGAGATGAAGACGATCGTGCGGCCCTCGTCGCGCAGTCGGCGTGCAATCGCGAACAGGGTGGCGACTTCGCGCGGGGTCAGCGGCGCGGTGGGTTCATCCATGATGATCAGTCGGCTGTCGGAGGC
Source organism: Rhodobacterales bacterium (assembly GCA_031426185.1). Taxonomy (GTDB): domain Bacteria; phylum Pseudomonadota; class Alphaproteobacteria; order Rhodobacterales; family Rhodobacteraceae; genus JAJNPS01. The sequence continues at coordinate 3,179 of JANPKV010000401.1, forward strand.
CAATGCCCGCGCGATCTCGACCATCTGCTGGTCGGCGATCGACAGCCCCCGCATGGTTCGGGTCACGTCGATGTCCACACCCAGCAGGTCCATCAGGCGACGTGCGTCCCGCTCCATCTCGGCCCAGGGCACGCGGGACAGCGCACCGCCGTCCTGCAGACCCAGGACCAGGTTTTCCGCCACGGACAGGTCGGGAAAGGAAATCGGCTCTTGATGGATCAGGGTGATGCCAAGTCGCTGCGCGACGATCGGACTGGTCACCTCGACCGCTTTGCCGTTCAGCTTCAGACTGCCGCGCGTCGGACGGTGGACGCCTGCGACGATCTTGGCAAAGGTCGATTTGCCAGCACCGTTCTCGCCAAGAAGGGCGTGAATCTCGCCCGGCATCAGATCAAGATCCACGTCGCTCAGCACTTCGATCCCGGCGAATTGCTTGCTGATGCCCCTGGCAGAGAGGATCGGGTCGGAAGGGACCGGGGGTGTGATCTGCGCGGTCAAACCAAAGCTCCGCCTGGCACGGGTGCGGCCGGGTCGATCAGCCCTTGCGTCTTGAGGTCGGCCCAGAAGCCGGGGGGGATGGTTCGGTTCAGATGCGCGATATTCTGCACGATTTCCGAGGCATGTGCGGCCCCGGGGATGACAGAGACAACCGCCGGGTGCGCCAGCACGAACTGAAGCGCCGCCGCCGGCAGCGGCACGGCATGCGCCGCGCAGACCGCTTCGATGCCGCGCACGCGGGCCTGCACCTCGGACGAGGCCGCGCCATAGGCATACTTCGCCCCGGCCTGCGACCCGGTCACCAGGATGCCCGAGGCAAAGGGCGCCCCAATGATCACGCTGACCCCGCGCCGCACGAACTCGGCCATGCCGGTGTGCAAGGTGGATTGATCCAAGAGCGTATAGGGCATGGCCACCAAGGCGAAGTCGAGATCGACCTTCTGCGCCGTTGTCATCAGCGCCTCGGACGTGTTCAGGCCCATCCCATAGGCGAGGATATCGCCCGCCGCCTTGAGTTCTTGCAGCGCGCGCAGACCACCGCCGTCGATCAACTGCTTTTCATAGACCGGAACCAGCGCCGGATCACCGTGGATCAGCGCATCCAGATCATGAATGACCAGCGCATCGACGGTATCCAGCGCCAGGCGCTGCAATGCCTGTTCGTAAGACCGCATCACGCCGTCATAGCTGTAGTCGAACGTGACCTCGAAGTTCAGCCCGCCCACCCATGGCGCACGGCTGAACGTCTTGGGGTCGCGCGGGCGGTGCAGGGTGCGGCCAACCTTGGTGGTGATGCGGAACTCACCGCGCGGCAACGTGCGCAGGAATCCCCCGAGGCGATGCTCCGACAGGCCACGCCCGTACCAGGCCGCCGTATCATAATAGCGCACCCCTGCATCCCAGGCGGCCTCCAAGGTGGCGCGCGAATCCGCCTCCGGCACGCGGGAATACAGCTCGCCGATATGGGCGGCACCAAAGCCGAAGACCGGCAGCTCCAGCAAGGTCGTCCCAACGCGGTGACTGGCCAATATGGTGTTCATCATGGCCTTCCTTTCCGTTTGGCGGGCCTGCGGCCATTGGCAATCGCTTGCTGGGCGACGCGGTTCGAGCACAAATTGTCAGACAACAATTCGTTTGACAAGTTTTTATTGGCGCGTCATTCCTGACCTACAAACCCGGGGGAGCGGACCTGCTGGCCGCGGTCGGACAAGGTGGACCACGCGCATGGACATCAACGGGACATACCCGATGCTGTATGCCTTCTT
>JANPKV010000402.1:0-4101 GCA_031426185.1 Rhodobacterales bacterium
CTTGCGATGGCCGCGACCCTGGCCGTCATGCTGCCCCCCATCGCCATCGTCATCCTCATGCAGCGCTGGTTCGTGCGCGGCCTGATCAACACCGACAAGTGAGGCACCCAATGGCCGAGATCGCCATCCGCAACGTCAGCAAGACCTACGGCAAGACCACCATCATGGAGGCGGTCAACCTCGACATCCATAACGGCGAGTTCGTGGTGATCCTTGGCCCCTCGGGCTGCGGCAAGTCAACACTTCTGCGCCTGATCGCGGGGCTGGAGGAGATTACGGGCGGCGAGATTGCCATCGCCGGGACCGTCGTCAACCAGTTGGAACCCCGCGAGCGCGGCTGCGCGATGGTGTTCCAGAACTATGCGCTTTATCCGCACATGACGGTTGCGGAGAACATCGGCTATGCGCTGAAGGTGGCGGGTGTGCCCAAGGCCGAACGACTGAAGCGGATCGCCGACACGGCGAAATCGGTGGGACTTGGCGATTTCCTCGACCGCCGGCCCGGCCAGCTGTCGGGCGGCCAGCGCCAGCGCGTCGCGATGGCCCGGGCCATCATCCGCTCGCCCAAGGTGTTTCTCTTCGATGAACCGCTGTCGAACCTCGACGCCAAGCTACGCGTCCAGATGCGCCACGAAATCCGCCGCATCCACAACCAGATCAAGGCGACCTCGGTCTTTGTCACCCATGACCAGCACGAAGGCATGACCCTGGCCGACCGGCTGGTGGTGATGAACAAGGGCACCATCGAGCAGGTCGGCACCCCGGCCGAGATCTACGACCGTCCCGCCTCGCTCTACGTGGCCGGATTCATCGGCAGCCCCGCCATGAACTTTCTGCCAGGCCATTACAGCGCCAGGCGGCGTGCAATCGTTCTTGACGGCGGTGCCGTCATCGAACTCCCCGCCGAGTACCAATCCGAGGACGGCCAACTCGTTCAACTCGGCATCCGACCGGAGCATGTCGTCCTTCGCGCGCCCGGCCAAGGCATGATCGACGCGAGGCTAGAAATCGTAGAGGATCTGGGCGCGACGCGGCTTTGGAACCTGCATGTGGAGGACATTCCTTTCAGCTTGGTCACGGAAGCTCGGGCGCATCTGGCGGCAGGGTCGATGACCGGTCTTGCCTTTGACCTGTCGCATGCTCACCTCTTTGACGGCAACAGCGGCAGGCGGATAGCCGTCAGAACAGTTTCAGATGGAGCGCAACAAGCTTTGAGTCTTGCCTGAGTTTCTCATGCGAAGACGCAGTCGCGGAAACACATGTCAAACCCGACCACTGCATGTTTCGACGCCGGCGCGGTGGCTCGGGGGATGGCCTCGGGGCTCGTCTTGAAGGAGCGGATGGGGGAGCGCTTGGTCAGTCGACAAGCCGACGCCCAGTCATCCGCAACTTGACCCCGCGACGCGCGTTGGTCGCCGCGATCCGCACCGCATCCTCGCGAAATTCATCCGTTCGGCCTGTGTTCGTGGGTCATCTCCTTTGCTGCACACAACGCGTTCAAAGGCGCGCCAACAAACCGCGACAGGTCCAGCAAGCCTGCGGATTTCGATTGGGTCGAAGGGGCAAGGTCACCTGGCGTCCTGCTTTGATAAATTCGCGAAGGTTTCCTGAAGCGCTTGCAGAAACAGCCGAACGCGCGGCAAGGAACCACGGCCTCGCGCGGTCAGGGCGTTGACGGGCATCGGTGTTAACTGCCAGTCGGTGAGGAGCCTGCTCCACCCGGTCGGGATGACGAAACTTGGAAGCACGGCGAGTCCTGCGCACGCTTCGGCGGCAGCGATCACAGGTCCTGTGTCGTTGGCTTGCAGGCGCCAGGTCACGGCCACGTCTGCCCTCTCGCGACCACGCACAAACAAAAGCGAGGCGCTGGCTCCGGCGCGACCAAGTCCGAAGACGGGGTGCCCGGCAAGTTCGTGGGGATGACCTGGAACAGGACCTTCCCAATTGCCCGGGGCGTAAAGGCAGCTGCGCACGGATCCCAGCGTCACCATGATGGCGGCCGAGTCGCGCGGCTGACCAACGCGGATGGCCACATCCACGGCATCCTCGACGGGATCGATGGCGCGCGCCGTCCATTCCAGCGTCAAGCGGATGGCGGGATGGTCTGCAAGGAAGCGCGAGATGGTTTCGGTCAGCAGCGCCTGGCCCAAGACAAGCGGTGCGGTGACGCGCAAGAGGCCGGAGGGATCACTGAGCAGTTCAGCCATCGCGCCCTGCGCAGCCTCGGCGTGGGCGAGCATCTGCTTGGCATGGTCAAAGACCCGCTGCCCGGATTCCGTCAGCTCCAGACGTCGGGTGGTGCGCGACAACAGGGTCTGTCCCAGCCGGCGTTCGAGAACGCCAATGCGGCGGCTGATCGTCGATTGGGGCGTTCCGGTCCGGCGAGAGGCCGCGGTAAAGCCACCTAACTCCACGACCCTGACCAGCAGGGCAAGATCCCCCAGATGACCGTCGATATATTCATCCATGGATGAGTTGTATCCATTTTCCGTGTCTAGTCAATCTTCCGGGTCCGAGGATATCCATAACCTGAACGCCGGTGCGATCGATCAAGGCGGCAAGCGCGAGACAGGGAGAACGGCATGACAAGCCTGCAAGGCAAGACAATTGTCGTCGGCGGCGGCACCGGTGACGTCGGCGCGGGGATCGTTGAGGTCCTGGCCGGCGCCGGTGCGCGCGTTGTTGTGCCGGTGCGATCAGCGGAGAGGCGCAGAGCGCTCATGGATGCAAGCGGCGATCCGGAGCGCCTGACGTTTGTCGAGGCCGCGCCCACCGATGCGGACAGCGCAGCCCGGCTTGGTGCCGCATTGAGCGAGATTGGCCAGATAGATGGTGCGGTGGCGTCGCTTGGGTCCTGGTTTCAGCTTGGACGCGTGGTCGATACGCCCGCGGAAGAGTTCCGGGCGGCATGGGAAAGCCTGCTGCAAAGCCACTTCCTTTTTGCCCGGGCCGTGCTGCCCGCAATCGCGCCGGGGGGCAGCTACGTGATGATCAACGGTGCCGGTGCCGAGGTGCCCGTGCCGGGTGCCTCTGCCGTGTCCATCAACGCGCGCGGCTTGACGATGCTGTTCGAGGCCCTGGTGGCCGAGCACCCCGACCTTCACGTGCACATGATGCTTTTGCGCAGTCTGATTGCCACCCGCGCACGTCCGAACCCGGATCCACGTTGGGTGACGGCTCGGAACGTCGGCGAAGCCGTCGCCTGGATGTTTACCGAACTCGGACGGCTCACGGCTGGCGGCATCCTTCCTCTGCATGCGCGTCATGCTGCCACCGATGCAGGTGCCCGGCCATGACGGACGCCAAGGCGCCATCCATGGACGCACCCATTCTCTACATGACGGGGGCAGTCCTGTTCGGTGCCTCGGGTGCGGTCAACATCGTGGCTGACCTGCTGCCGGGCACAGCCGTGTTGAACCTGTCTGGCGTGGCCCTTGGCTTGCTCGGGTTACCGGCGCTCTACCTCTCCCACGCTGGCCGGGCCGGGTTGGCGGGGCTGATCGCGGTGCTCGTTCTGGGGCTGGGGCTCGTGGGGATCGCAGGGCTTTTGTTCGCGCAGGCCGTCGTGTTTCCTCAGCTGCCGCCAGGAGCATTCGACGCGCTGGTTGCCGGGCCTGCCGGCATGACGATCTTTGCGTTCGTCATCCTTTACGTGGCGGGCGTCGCGGGTTTTGCGGCGACAGGTTGGCGGGCGGACGTATACCCCAAGCCGGCACTTGCCCTATGGGCGGCAGGCACCGCACCGACCATCGCGGCGATCGCTCTGCCGCCCATCGTCATGACCATCGCCGAAATCGTTGCCGGCTGTGCCGTTCTATGGCTCTCGGTGTCGCTTTGGCAGCGCCACTCTGCGCAGTTTTCTTCTGAAAGGAGCTCCTGAAAATGCACACCATCAATACGCTCACGATCAAGAATTCGGCCCTGTGCCTGATCGACCATCAGCCCTGGGTTGCGTTCCCGGTGAACTCGATCACGCCGGAACTTCTGACCAACAATGTTCTGGCTTTGGCGAAAACCGCGCGAACGCTAAACGTGCCCACGGTTCTGACCACGATCAACGGTCGTTCCGGCCCCCTGAAGGATCCGTTGTTTCAGGGTCTC
>JANPKV010000403.1:0-3960 GCA_031426185.1 Rhodobacterales bacterium
GCTTGGGGTCCATATCCTCAGACGCGGGAACAGGGTGGCCGTCATCGGGGACAAGAACGCGCGGGAACAGGCGGCGGCGGTGCTGCGGGGAATATACGCAAGACTGGAATCGGGGCGATCCGTGGATGCGGGCGACATCGACGGGGCCTTGCGGATGGGGCGGCCGATGCCGGACACGATGCGCGCCGAGGGCGAGCAGATCGAACTCTTCAACACCGGCATGGAACTGCGCACGCGCAAGCGCCCGATTGAACCCCGGACCGAGGCGCAAAAGGCCTATGTTGCCAACCTCTTCTCGCATGAACTGGGCTTTGGCATCGGGCCTGCAGGCACCGGCAAGACCTATCTGGCCGTCGCCGTCGGGGTGACGATGTTCATCAGCGGTGCGGTCGAAAAGATCATCCTGTCGCGCCCCGCAGTGGAGGCGGGCGAACGCCTTGGTTTTCTGCCCGGCGACATGAAGGAAAAAGTCGACCCCTACATGCAGCCACTTTACGACGCATTGAACGACTTTCTCCCCGGCAAGCAGGTCCAGAAACTGCTGGAAGAAAAGCGCATCGAGATCGCACCCCTGGCGTTCATGCGCGGACGCACCTTGTCCAACGCTTTCGTGGTGCTCGACGAGGCGCAGAATGCGACCGCGATGCAGATGAAGATGTTCCTGACCCGTCTGGGCGAAGGCAGCCGCATGGTGGTGACCGGCGACCGCACACAGATCGACCTGCCGCGCGGCGTGCCCTCCGGTCTTCAGGAGGCGGAGCGTATCCTGAAGGGCGTGCGGGGATGCAGTTTCAACTATTTCACCTCCAAGGACGTTGTGCGTCATCCGCTGGTCGCCCGCATCATCGAGGCTTATGAGGCTGACGCGCCGGAGTGATGTTGCCCGCTGATCATGACACGCTGCCGCTGGTCGATGTCGTGATCGAAGACCCGCGCTGGGAGGCGTTCGGCCTGCAGGATCTGGCGGATCGCGCGGTGCGCCAGACGCTTGCCACCCTTGGCATGCCCGCTGTGGGTTACAGCTTGTGCCTCATGGGCTGCGACGACGAAAGGATTGCCGAACTGAACGGCGCCTTTCGCGGCAAGGGCAAGGCGACCAACGTGCTGAGCTGGCCCGCCGAAGAGCGCGCCTCCGGGATACGCGGGACACCGCCAACCAGTCCGGACCCCGGAACCGACACCGATCCGCATGAGTTGGGGGACGTGGCGCTTGCCTATGAGACCTGCCATGCCGAGGCTGCGGATCAGCAAAAGTCTGCATCAGACCATGTCGCGCATCTGATCGTGCATGGTGTGTTGCATCTTTTGGGATATGACCACCTCGACGCGGAGGATGCGCGCTTGATGGAATCGCTGGAGGTGCGGATACTTGCGCCTCTGGGGGTTTCCGACCCATATTAGGCGATCGCGGGCCAGCTTCCGGCCGCGAGGTGAAACTTGGACAAGGGACAGATGGACAGTTCTGCACATCGGATGCCAAAGACACAGGCATCCAGACCGGAGGCCCGAAGCGACGGTTCCGCGTCTTCTGATACGTTGGGTGACGGGCCGAACGACCCTCCGCAACGAAGTTTTCTCGGACGCATCATCAGCAAGTTCACGCCGGGGACCGATGGCACCGAGGGCAACGCCAGCGGGACGCGGTCGCCGACGCCCATTGCGGGCGGCGCGTATCACGGCCTCAGCAACTTGCGCCGTTTGCGGGTGGATGATGTGGCCATTCCCACCATCGAGATTGCCGCCGTGCCGCTGGACATCGGCAAGGACGCGTTGGTCGAGGCGTTCCGCGCGCATGGATTTTCGCGACTGCCGGTCTACAAGGGATCGCTGGACCATCCGCAGGGGCTGGTGCTGCTGAAAGACCTCGCATTGCAGCACGGGTTTGGTGCGACGGGGCGGTTTTCGCTGAAAAAGCTGTTGCGCCCGGTGCTGTTCGTGCCCCCGTCGATGCCTGCGGCGGTGCTTTTGCAAAAGATGCAGAAGGACCGCGTCCACATGGCGCTGGTGATCGACGAATATGGCGGGGTGGACGGTCTTGTGACCATCGAGGACCTGATCGAGACGGTGATCGGCGAGATCGAGGACGAACACGACGAAGAAGAAACCGCGCTGTGGAAAGAGGAAAAGCCGGGCGTGTATCTGGCCCAGGCAACCGCGCCGCTGTCCGAGATCGAGGCCGAGATCGGCTTTACCCTGCGAGGGGAAGACGACGATCAGGATATCGACACGCTGGGTGGGCTGGTCTTTCTCGTGGCGGGCCGGGTGCCGTCGCGCGGGGAGATCGTGCAACTGGCCTCGGGGGCCGAGATCGAGATCGTCGATGCCGATCCGCGCCGGGTAAAGCGGCTGCGGCTGCGACTGCGCGAGGCGTTGCGGCCAAAGCATGATCCGGATGCGCTGACGGGCGAAGGGGCCTGATCATTCTGGCAGGGTGGGCATGGACGCGGACCGCGCGCGGGCGCGCCCTTCTGGCGTTTGGCTGCGGCGTGGTTGCCGCCTTCGGGCAGGCACCATGGGGCGCGTGGTGGTTGACGCTGCCCGCGCTGGCGGTCGCGCTTCGCCTGCTGGCAACCGTTCCCACCAGACGTGACGCCTTCTTGACCGGGCTTGCCACCGGGACCGGATATTTCGCGCTGGCATTGGCCTGGATCGTGCAGCCCTTTCTGATCGACATCGCGCGGCATGGCTGGATGGCCCCATTCGCCGTGGTCTTGCTGGCTGCGGGACTGGGGCTGTTCTGGGGTGCCGCGGCGCTGGTTGGACGGATGTCCGCGCAACCGGTCTGGGGCATCGCCGTTTGCCTTGGTCTGGCCGAGATGGCGCGCGGGGTGGTTCTGACGGGGTTTCCTTGGGCGCTGGTCGGGCATGTCTGGATCGACACGCCCGTGGCGCAGCTGGCAGCTTTTGTCGGGCCGAACGGGCTGTCGCTGCTGACGCTGTTGGTGGTGGCCGGTCTGGCATCCGGCTGGCAGAGGGCCTCGGCGGCGGCGCTGGCCGTGGCGCTTGCGATGGGCGCAGGTGCGGTGATCCTTGGACAACCCCTGCCGCCCGCGCGCGATGTGGTGCTGCGACTGGTGCAGCCCAATGCGCAGCAATCAGCGAAATGGGATGCGGATCAGGCGGCTATCCTCTTTGACCGCCAGCTTGCATTCACCGCCGTCCAGCCGCTGCCGGACCTGACGATCTGGCCCGAAACGGCCGTGCCCTATACCTTCGAGCGCAGTCCCGCGATCGCCGACATGATCGCCGAGGCCGGTGGGGGGCGCCCCGTTGCGGTCGGCATCCAGCGCATCGAAGAGGATGGCGCGACCTTTCGCGGCTGGAATTCCCTGCGGGTTGTGGCCCCCGACGGCACGGTGTCGGCAGGTTACGACAAGCACCATCTGGTCCCTTTCGGCGAATACATCCCCTTTGGCGATCTGGCCTATCGCTGGTTTGGCCTTGCCGCCTTTGCCTCGCAACAGGGGGCGGGCTATTCGGCGGGACCGGGGCCGATGCTGCTCGATCTTGGGCCAAATTTGGGGACCGTGCTGCCGCTGATCTGCTATGAGGCGGTCTTTCCGCGCATCCCGCGTCAGGCGGGGGGCCGTGCCGACTGGATCTTGCAGATCACCAATGATGCGTGGTTCGGCACCTGGTCGGGGCCTTTCCAGCACCTCGCGCAGGCGCGGCTGCGGGCGATTGAGCAGGGACTGCCGCTGGTGCGCGTGGCCAATACCGGCGTGACCGGCGTCTATGATGCGCGCGGACAGGTCCAGAACGAACTGGAGTTCGGCACCGCGGCCTATCTTGACGCGGCCTTGCCCGGCGCGCTGCCCGCCACCGTCTACGCCCGCTTTGGCGAATGGCCCGCGCTGGCGTTGTATCTTTGCGCCGCGCTGGCGGTCTTTGCGCGACGCAGCGGGCGGTTGCTTGACGTTCCCAAAGCGCGGCCTTAGTCAGGCCCACACCTCCCACAAC
>JANPKV010000404.1:0-2776 GCA_031426185.1 Rhodobacterales bacterium
GGCCTTGCCAAGGCTGCCGCCGCTGCGGGCGTGCGTATCTTCGAAAAGACCGAAGCCCTGCAGATCAAGAAAGGACCCAAGCCGCAGGTCCTGACCACCTCTGGCACGATTACCTGCAATCACCTGATCGTTGCGGGAAACGGCTATCTCGGAGGCCTCGCACCCACCTATTCCGCCCGCGTCATGCCGATCAACAATTTCATCATTGCCTCGGAACCGTTGGGCGAACGGGCACGGGATCTGCTTTCGGAACCGGTCGCCGTCGCCGACACCAGGTTCGTCGTCAATTACTGGCGTCTGTCCGATGACAACCGCCTGCTGTTTGGCGGTGGCGAAAGCTACGGTTACCGCTTTCCCGACATCATCAAAGCGGTGACGAAACCGATGCTGGAGATTTATCCCCAGATGAAGAACATCAAGATCGACTACGCCTGGGGCGGCACATTGGCCATCACGATGAACCGCCTGCCCGCCGTGCTGCGCATCGACCCGAACGTGCTGGCGTCATCTGCCTGTTCTGGTCATGGCATCGCGATGGCCACGATGACCGGCAAGATCATGGCTGACGCGGTTCACCACACCAGCGCCGACTTCGACCTTTTGGCGAACCTGCCGCAGCGCGATTTTCCGGGTGGCGCGGCCCTGCGTTGGCCACTGCTGGCGCTTGCCATGACATGGTATTCGATGCGCGATCGGCTGGGCATCTAGGGCCGCGCGCGAAAATTTGCCCGTCGCGGCGTGTTGCACGAGCACCGTTCGCACCCCGCTGGACTAAACCGCCGCCCGCGCCGATATACTAGCGTCATGAGTCTGCCCCCCGGTTTCCTTGATGAGCTGCGCACCCGCGTTTCCCTGTCGTCCGTCGTCGGGCGGAAGGTGACCTGGGACATGCGCAAGTCCAATCTGGGCAAGGGCGACATGTGGGCCCCCTGCCCCTTTCATCAGGAAAAATCCGCCAGCTTTCACGTCGATGACCGGAAGGGGTATTATTACTGCTTTGGTTGCCACGCCAAGGGCGACGCGATCAGCTTCGTCAAGGAAAGCGAAAACCTGTCCTTCATCGAGGCGGTGGAGGTGCTGGCGCGCGAGGCCGGCATGACGGTGCCCGCCCGCGACCCCCAGGCCGCACAGAAATCCGACCGCCGCACCCAGTTGGTTCAGGTGATGGAAGAGGCGGTAAAATGGTTCCGGCTGCAGCTGAAAACCAGCGCCGCCTCGGAGGCCCGCGCCTATCTTGCCAAGCGCCGCCTGTCCCCCGAGGCTCAGGACCGTTGGGAAATCGGCTTTGCCCCCGATCAGCGCGCAGCGCTGTTTCAGGCGCTGACCCAGAAGGGCATCGCCCCTGACTTGATCGTCGATACCGGCGTCTGCGCCAAGGCTGACGATGGGTCCGTGTATGACCGGTTCCGGGGCCGCATCATCTTCCCCATCCGCGACGGGCGGGGCCGTGCCATCAGCCTTGGCGGGCGCGCAATGGCGGCCGACGCCCGCGCGAAATACCTCAACGGCCCCCAAACGGACCTGTTCGACAAGGGCCGCAACCTCTACAACCACGCCGCGGCCCGAGAGGCGGCGGGCAAGGGTCAGCCCCTGATCGTCGCCGAAGGCTACATGGACGTCATCGCGCTGTCCGAGGCGGGCTTCAACGCCACCGTCGCCCCCCTTGGCACCGCCGTCACCGAGGACCAATTGCGCCTGATGTGGCGCATCAGCGATGAGCCCATCATCGCCCTTGATGGCGACACCGCCGGCACCCGTGCGGCGCTTCGTGTCATCGACATTGCGCTGCCGATGCTCGAGGCGGGCAAGGGCCTGCGCTTTGCCGTGCTGCCCACCGGTCTTGACCCTGACGACCTGATCAAGAACCAAGGCATCCCCGCCATGCAGGCGGTGATCGACGCCGCGCAGCCGATGGTGAACCTGCTGTGGCAACGTGAAACCGAAGGGCGCGATTTCGACAGCCCGGAACGCAAGGCCGCCCTCGACAAGATGCTGCGCGCTGCCCTGAAACGCATCGCCGACCCCTATATCCGCCGCCACTATGCCGATGAAATCGGCCGGCTACGCGCCAGGCTGTTCGGCCAGGCCCCACGTGGCACAACGCCGCGCACCCCCTGGCGCCCGGGTCAAAAGCCGCCGCCGCAACCCGCATCGCCGTCGGCCCGCCGGTCACAACTGGCGCAAGGCCATCCGATGGACGAACTGCTGCGCGAAGCGCTGATCCTCGCGACCCTGATCCTGCACCCAGAGCTTATCTCGCAGTTTGAGACCGCCCTTGGGCGACTGGATCTGACAAGCGATGACCATAATCTGCTGCGTGCCCGGATCTTTGCCCATGCGCCCGCCCCCGACCTGCAGGCGCGCATCGCTGCGGAACTGCCGGGTGCCCTTGACGCCCTGATGGCGCGTCCCCATCTGCGTATCACACCCGTTATCCGGCAGCCCGGCGACATGGAGCAGGCAACCCTTTGCATTGCCGAGGCTTTGGCCAAACTGGACGCCGCCCGCGGCGCACGGCGCGAGATCGAGGACGCGATGGAGGATGTGACCGGTCTGGTGGATGAGGGGCTCACCTGGCGGCTGCACCAGGCCGTTCAGGCGCGCCACCGTGCCGACCGACCCGACCGCAACACCAGCCCCGACCTGGGCGAAGATCGCGACGCGCTGTCGAAGCACTTGCAGGAAATGATCGATTCACAGGTCTGGATCAAGAAAATCCACTGATCGCGCCTTACTCTCCGCGTGATTCGCGCTATTGATTCGGGAACCGCCCGGA
>JANPKV010000405.1:0-2902 GCA_031426185.1 Rhodobacterales bacterium
TCATAGCGTTTCATCAGCGCGCGCGCTTCTTCAAAAGGCCAGGCCTTCGATTTCATTGCCGCATCACGCAAAGCTGACATCGCATCGTCCTTCATGGGGCCCCTTGCCCCGAACAAGACGTCGTCTATTGCCGCCAAGGGGTCGCGTCAATAATGTCCCCCGAACCGAAAAACGTGCCCCCAAAGGATTGCCTGATGTCCGAGACGCCTTCCCTGTCCCCGCAAGATGCGCTGATTGCCGTGATGATCGCGGTTTCGGCATCGGATGAGCAGGTCCGAACCGCCGAACTCGTGGCAATTCAGCGTCTGGTGAACCATATGCCGGTCTTTGCCGCATATGACGCGGACCGGATCCGGCGCATCGCCAACACCGTCTTTGATCTCTTCGAGGAAGAAGACGGCCTTGATGCCCTTTTCGGGCTCATCCGCGATGGTCTGCCCCAGCGGCTGCACGAGACCGCCTATGCGCTGGCCTGCGACGTCGTCACCGCTGACGGCAAGCACAACGAGGTTGAGCTCAGGATGCTGGAAGAAGTGCGCGAGGAACTGGGGATCGACCGGCTGCACGCGGCCGCGATCGAGTGGGGACCCCGGGTCCGGCACATGGTGCCGTAGAACGGCGCGCCCCGCAGCCTGTTTTCGCCGCCGTGCAACCCGCCTACTGCTTGCGCAACCAATGACGCAGTTCCGCCTCGGCCTTTTCCAGCGCGCCATAGTTCAGCAGTTTGCGCAGCATGGCGACCGTCACGGCGCGGGCGCGCAAGTTGAACACCGCATCTTCGCGCGCAGAAGGTTCGCGCGCCGACGGATTGGTCTGGTGCACGTCCAGCTTGCTGTAAATCTGCTGCAGCCTGTTCTGCACCGAACGCAGCGACAGATTTCTGCGGTCTGCAATGGCGCGGTCGGTCAGCCCCAGTGCGATGTCCATCAGAATCTCATATTCCGAGTCACTGAACCCGGAGGCCTGTGCAAAGCTGCGCTGCTGCATTCCGCGCACTTCGTTGTCGATCACGCACTGGTTCTCGATGAAGATGCTGCGCAATGCCAGCTTCAGCCGTTCCTCCGAGGTGGATTTCAGAACGTAGCCGTAAGCCGCCCCGTTCGGCACGATCCGGCTTACGCCGCGCACATAGGCCTCGTCGGCATAGCTGGACCAGAACAGGATGCAGGTGTCCGGGCGCTCTCGCCAGATCGTGCGGGCGGCCTCGATGCCGTTGCGGGCGTTCATCTGCAGATCCATCACAATGTGCATCGACCGATGCGTGCGGGCCAGGGTTTCGCCCTGCAGCCCGTTCTCCGCCTCGTGGATGGTGCCGCATTCCGGCAGTGCCGCGCTGACCTGCTCGCGCAGATAAGACCGGTGCAGCGGATCGTCCTCGACGATGAGCACCTCCATATCCATCATTCCGCCGCCTGTCGCAGTGCGCGGGACACCGGCAGCATGATGCCGACGCTGGTCCCGGCCCCCCCGATCCCGGCCGTCAGTGTGCAGCGCGCCGAGATCAAACCTGCCCGCGTGCGCATGTTACCGATGCCGCTGCCCACGCGCGTGCGTCTTTTGCCCATGCCTTTGCCGTCATCGCTGACAGCCAGCACGATCTGCCCCGGTGTCGCCGACAGCTGTACTGAAATGCGCGTGGCTTCGGCGTGATTGACCGCGTTGTTGATCGCTTCCTGGGCGATGCGAAACAGCGCGACGCTGACCGTGGGGTCCAGTGCGTCAAAGGCGCCACCTGCCTGATCGGTCATTGCCCAGTCGATGTTTTGTCCGGAATCGCGGATCGCCCGGTCCAGATGATGCTCCACCGCATGGGCAAACCCGAACAGTTGCAGCAGCGATGGTTTGGCCTGCTCGATGATCTGGCGCAAATCCTGCATGCATCGGTGCAGACCGCGCGTAATCGGCTCCAGCGCCTCGGCGGGCGAGGCGCGGTCTTGCAGCACGCGCTCCAGGTGGCGCGTCAGCCGGGTCAGATCGGCCAGGGTCTGGTCATGCAGGTCCATGCCGATGCGCTGACGCTCGCTTTCCAGCGCTTCGGTCAACTTCAGCGCGCCCAGTCGCAAACCCTCCTCGCGCGCCCGGGCCTCGGCTTCGATGATCGCCGATTGCTGGGCCTGTTCCGCCGCGCGCAGGGCGTAGAAATAGGGTGACAGCAGATCTGCGATGTACCGGGCGTTGCGCACGTCTTCCGCGACATAGGCACCCGCGCGCCGCAACGAGGAACTGAAGGCCCCGATCACCTCGCCATGCACCATCATCGGGACGTGGATCCGGGCGCGCAGCCCGTGGTCGTGGATCGGCTTGCAAAACCCCCCGGCGAACTGAAAACGCGGGTCGATGCAGGCGTTGTCAGTCAGGATGTGGTCCACCTGCCCCTGCAGCAGCGCCCGGATCGGGCTGTTCTCGACCGGCGCATGGGGCTGATTGCCCCAATCGGTTTCAATCCCGCTTTCATAGGCGGTATGAAACAGCCCGTCGGTACGCACGATACAGACATCCAGATGGTCATGCGGCAGGACCTGGGCGATTTCCGCAGCCACCGCCTGAATGGCGGACTGGAAATCCAGTTGCCCCGCCAACAGGCGCGAGATGCTGAACAGATGGTTCAGCAGGGCCGCTGGTGAAGTCTCGACCATGAAGCGATCCTTTGACACGGCGATCAACGCGACACCGCCCATCCTTAAGCATGGCAGAAAAGCAGCGCCAGACCTACAGCACCCTTCGCAAAGGACCTGCGGGAACCCGCAGAACTCTGGGGGAAATCCCGCACATGCATTGCCTGAATACCACTGTACAGGTTTGTTGCGGTCCAGCATCCTGATCTTGCTGACGGGAGGAACGTCAACGCAAAGTCTGGCGATATTCGGGCGCCCCGACCGGCGCCGATCAGGGCTGCATCGAA
>JANPKV010000406.1:0-5168 GCA_031426185.1 Rhodobacterales bacterium
CCCATGCGCAGGACTTCGGTTTCCACGATGGTCCGGCAGCGTTCCTGCGCGCCGAAATCTGTACGCGGAAGAAATACCTGACCGACCGCGATCAGCTTTTTGGTGTCGGCCTCGTGACCTGTGCGGCGGACCTGGTCGTAAAAGAACTTGACCGGGATCTGCACATGGATGCCCGCGCCGTCGCCAGTCTTGCCGTCGGCGTCGACCGCGCCCCGGTGCCAGACGGCCTTGAGCGCGGCGATGCCGTTTTCCACGACCTTGCGGCTGGGCTTGCCGGAAATGGCCACGACCAGACCGACGCCGCAGGACGCATGTTCATCCTCGGCCTTGTAGAGGCTGTTGGCGTCCATCCAGGCGCGTTTGGATTCTTCGGCGGCAACCCAGTCGGCGTCAAAAGTCATGTCGTGCCCCTTCGCTTATCTTGTCCATCGCGCGGCCATAGGCCTCGGACGGGGAAATGGTCATGTAGTCCGCGTTGCCCGCGTCCAACGTTTCGCGCCAGACCGCATAGGCCTCGTCAAAGGCCGCAACGTTCCTGGGAAAACCATCGACGGGTTCGGGCGCCGATTCCAGCAAAGCCGCCATCTGGAACGCCATGTGCGGCAAGGACCGCAAGCCTGCCCCGTCACCCTTGAGCGTGACGCTGGCGATGTCACCCGCGCCGTCGATCTGATCGATGCGGCCGACCCAGATGCGCACGGGATCAAAGCCCAGCGCGCCCGCGCACAGATAATGGCCGCCGACCTCAATCACTGACATGGATCAGTCTTTCGGGGATCAGTCTTTCGGGGATCAGTCTTGCGGGAATGAGGCTTAGGGGTGCGCGCGACTGGGGAAGACCCGCGACGACCTCGTCGCATTCAAAGATCGGCTGGGTCGCAGCAAAGCCGGGTTCGCCTGGAAAGATGAACTGCAGCGGGCTGCCATCGATCGGCAAGAACTGCCCGTCGCCGCCGTTCCACTGCGATGGGCCGGAAAAGAACAGCCGCCAGTCAGGATGGATGTATTCGCGCCCGTTCGACTGGCGCAGCAGGTTCCCGTCAAGGTCCGTCTCGGAGAACTCGAACTCGGTTTCCTGCAGCGTGATGTCGTCGATGGTCACACTGCGCCCGGTCAGGCGGTCAAATCCGTTCACCCGGGTCCGTTCGCCGGTGTCCTTGGACAGGCCGAATTCAAAGGTGTCGAGGCCGCTTGACAGAAGGTTGCTGAACGAGGCCGCGTCCGGCGCACCGGCATCCAGGGTCTGGCGGGTGCCCGGAAAGAATTCCAGACTTTCGACCCACTCCGCTTCGGCATTGATGCGGCTTTGGAAGTAGATGCCTTCCTGATCGAAATCAGCGCGCCACTGGTCGCCGGGGGTGTCGCCGGTGCATTTGAAATGGTTCGACACACGACAGCCGCGCGACTGCACGGTCATGAACAGCTCACAGCTTGCGGGCGGCGTGAACGTCCCGGCCTGGGCGGGCACTGCCATCGTCACGATCACCAGGGCAAAGGCACCATATCGCAGCATAACGTTATCTCCAGTTGGGGTTTGGCCGCGTCGACCTTATGCACCCACACCGATTCATGAAGCTTTCTTGCAAAAGCTTTCGTTCACTCTGCCGCGACCGTCATCGGCTGCGCCAGATAGTCCAGCATCGCCTCTGCGGCCTCGCGGCCATCACGGATCGCCCAGACCACCAGACTTGCGCCGCGCACGATGTCGCCCGCTGCGTAGACGCCGGGCAGGTTGGTGGCGTGGGTGCGGAAATCGGCCTTGATGGTGCCCCAGCGGGTAACCGCGAGTTCCGGCACGCCCCAGAGCGTCGGCAGCGCCTCGGGTTCGAACCCAAGCGCCTGGATGACCAGATCGGCGGGTTCCACGTAGTCTGCGCCTTCGATCACTTCGGGAGCCTGGCGGCCCGTGGCGTCCGGCAGGCCAAGTCGCATCCTCTGGACCATGACGCCCGTCACATCGGGCGATCCTGCAAAGCCTTTGGGGGCCGACAGCCACACGAACTCCACGCCTTCCTCCTCGGCGTTGGCGACCTCGCGCTGCGAGCCGGGCATGTTGGCACGGTCGCGGCGGTACAGGCATTTGACGGACGTGGCACCCTGGCGGACGGCGGTACGCACACAGTCCATGGCCGTGTCGCCACCGCCGATCACGACGACCCGCTTGCCAGCCGCGTTCAGCGTTCCGTTGTCGAATGCCTCCACATCGTCGCCAAAGCTTTTGCGGTTGCTGGCGGTCAGGTAATCAAGCGCGGGGACGATCCCCTTCGCGCCGACGCCCGGGGCGGTGATGTCGCGCGACTTGTAGACGCCCGTCGCGATCAGCACGGCGTCATGGCGACCCCGGATGGCATCGAAGGAAAGGTCCACGCCCACGGTGCAGTTCAGCACGAACTGTACGCCGCCCTGTTCCAGCTGGTCGATCCGTTTCATCACCACCGGTTTTTCCAGCTTGAAGCCGGGGATGCCGTAGGTCATCAGCCCGCCCGCCCGATCATAGCGGTCATAGACGGTGACCTGCACGCCCCTGCGGCGCAGGATGTCGGCCGCCGCCAGCCCGCCGGGGCCGGCACCAATGATGCCGACGCTTTCGGCACGTTCGGCATGCGGGCGGATCGGCTTGACCCAGCCGTTTTCCCAGGCCTTGTCGGTGAGGTACTTTTCCACCGAGCCGATGGTGACAGTGCCGTGGCCCGACTGTTCGATCACGCAGTTGCCTTCGCACAGCCGGTCCTGCGGGCAGATGCGGCCACAGATTTCCGGAAAGGTGTTGGTGGCCTGGCTCAGGTCATAGGCCTCTTGCAGGCGACCCTCGGCCGTCAGGCGCAGCCAGTCGGGGATATTGTTGTGCAACGGGCAATGCGTCTGGCAATACGGCACGCCACACTGGCTGCAGCGCGCCGCCTGTTCGGCTGCCTTGTCCGCCGCGTAATCGCGGTAGATCTCGTCGAAATCATGCGCGCGTGTCGGCGCGGCGCGCTTTTCCGGGGTCTCTTTGCCCACGGTCACGAATTTCAACATTTTCTGCGTGGCCAAGGCAAAGCCCCCCGCTGAGATTTCTCCGGACCGACTTGTTAGCGCCAATCAAATCTGAATAAAAGTCAACAAAGCTGACCTAGTTTGCGGAAACCCGGTCATTAGGGCAATCATACTGCCCTTTTTTGACGCAAATAGGTCAACTACGTTTCCCTATCTTGTCAGAAACCTGCCCAAAGCAGTGCCAGCGCCGCCGTGCCGACAATGATTCGCCACCAGCCGAACAGGGCAAAGCCGTGCCGGCTGACATATTCGAGCACCCAGCGCACAACCAGAACCGCAGTCACAAAGGCCATGGCGAAGCCGACGGCGATTTCTGACAGCGCTGCGAAATCCAGCACGTCGCGATTGGCATAAAGGTCATATGCAAAGGCCCCGGCCATGGTCGGCATCGACAGAAAGAACGAAAACTCCGCTGCGGCGCGCTTGTTGACCCCCAGCATCAGCGCACCGACGATCGTCGCGCCGGAGCGGCTGACCCCCGGCACCAAAGCCAGACATTGCGCTAGGCCGATGATCAACGCCTTGTGAAGCGGCAAGGCCAGCGCGTCGTCATGCAGCGCTGGCGGGGCAATGCGGTCCACGAAAAGCAGGATGACACCCCCCACGATCAGCATGGTGGCGATCAGCACCGGAGTCTCGAAAAGAACGGTCTTGATGAAATCATGCGCCAACACGCCCAGAGCGGCCGCCGGCAGGAACGCGATCAGCACCGAGATCAGCGCGCGACGCGACGCGACCGTATTCAGCGTGGAGACCAGCTGCCACAGCTTTGCCGCGTAAATGGACAGGATCGCCAGGACCGCCCCAAGCTGAATGACGACCTCGAAAGTCTTGCCCTTGGATTCAAAGCCCAGGAAATGGCCCAAAAGCAGGATGTGTCCGGTCGACGACACGGGAATGAATTCTGTCAGCCCTTCGATAAAGCCAAGGAATGCGGCCGTCAGAACGTTCACGTGTCAGACCTTGCGCAGATTCTTGGCAGAATCCTTGATCGCCGCATATTGCCCCGAGGGACGGTAGCGCCACAGGTATTCGGGCAGGACACTGTCCATGGATGTCGGCGTCAGTCCCAGATCGGCAAAGCCGCGCGCGCCCGGTGCCACCACATTGTCGAGCCGAAGGTTGCGCACCTGGTCGCGGGTCAGAAGGCCGTTGTTGAACAGGCCAAGCGTCAGTGCCTGCAGCATGTCAAACCCAAAGCCCATGGCCTGGGCCACAACGAAGGGCACATTCAAGACAAGGCGGCGGCGCTGGATGACGCGCAGCATCTTTTCCATCAGCGCACGGAAGGTCGCGACCTCTGGCCCGCCAAGTTCGTAAATGCCGGGTGCAGCCCGCCCGGTCACGCCAAGGACCGCAGCGGCTGCAACGTCATCGACATAGACAGGCTGGAACCGCGTGTCGGCCCCGACCACCGGCAGAACCGGCCCCAGGCGCGACATCCCGGCGAAACGGTTGAAGAATCCGTCCTCGGGTCCGAAAATGATCGAGGGACGCAAGATCACCGCGCCGGGATATGCAGCCAACACGGCTGCTTCGCCTTCGCCCTTGGTGCGGGCATAGGCGCTGCTGGACTCGGTATCGGCACCAATGGCAGAAATCTGGACCAGATGCGGCGCGCCCATCTGTGTGGCGATCCGCGCGATCCGGGCTGCGCCGTCTGCCTGCACCGCGTCAAAGGTATTCTTGCCTGACCGGTTCAGGATGCCCACGCAATTGACCACCGCATCGGCCCCCTGCATCACGGCACGGACAGACGCATCGTCACGGATGTTGCACAGAACAGGTTCAACCTGGCCCACGGCACCATAAGGCTTGACGAACAAGGCCTCGTTCGGGCGGCGGACGGCGACACGGACGCGCCAGCCCTCTTTGGCCATGCGGCGGGCAATGTAGCGGCCAACAAAGCCGGAGCCACCATAGATCGTGACCAGTTTGTCCATCGGCGGCCTCCTTCAGGATAGCACTTTCATCCTGGCGTCTGCATAACCGCGGACCCCGCCTGCGGCAAGGTCCATACCGTCGCGCGGAAATCTGTCGCGGTCCGGTTGACTCGGCTCGGACCCGTCGTTACATCCCACCTCGTCGCCCAGATGGCGGAATTGGTAGACGCACTGGTTTCAGGTACCAGC
>JANPKV010000407.1:0-3923 GCA_031426185.1 Rhodobacterales bacterium
CCAGGGAGGAGGACGGGGCCGCCGCGGTTTCAGACGATCCAGGGAGGAGGTTGGATCATCCAAAGGGTTGGGACTTGCGCCCCGTCAGAAAAATGCGGCGATGCCAGGGAGGAGGAGGGCATCGCCGCTGATCGCAAGGACTTCCCGGGAGGAGGTGGGAAATCCCGCAAAAACTCTAGCGACCGTAGGCAGCCTCGCGGGCGATGTCGCCGATGGCGAGGCGGCTGATGCCGAGGTCCGCAAGCTCGCGTTCCGTCAGCTGGTTCAGCTCATACACGGTCTGGATGTAAAGGCGCCGCTTGCGCATCGCTTCGGCGATGACCGGGCTGAACGCCAACAGGCGCTCGACAAGTCCGGGGGTGGCGGCGGTGGTGCTGTTTACGAAGGTAGCCATGGTACTCAAGCCTCTGGTTTGAAATGTCACAATGCGTTCTGTCGCGCTGTTAGGGGTACCATGGGCCGAATGCTGCGGTTGCACAATGGCGCGCTATGCAATGCTGCCATGCAGCAACCGCATGGCTGACCTTCACAAATTTGTCATGATTTTGAATAGGTTCGCTTCAAAATTAGGCATCTTGTCGACGGTCACTTGCCCTTCTGTGCAAAGATCACGACGTTAGACCAAGGAATGAGCAGCGGAGAAACGAATGTCAGTGGATCGCAACGACGTGCTTGGGGCTCTGGCGCGCATCGCCGTGCCGGGCGGCGGTGACCTGGTCGCCCGCGACATGATTCGTGCGCTGGCCGTCGACGGGGGAACGGTCCGCTTCGTGATCGAGGCCGCAACGCCCGACGAGGCGCGCGCGCTCGCGCCTGTCCAGGCGGCAGCAGAGGCTGCGGTGGCAGCCGTGCCTGGGGTCACATCGGTTCAGATCGTGATGACCGCCCACGGCCCGGCCGCGAAACCCGCCCCGCCCAGCCTCAAGATCGGCCAGCATCCCACGCCGCAGGCTGGCGGCCCGCAGCGCATTTCGGGCATTGACCGCATCATCGCCATCGCCAGCGGCAAGGGCGGTGTCGGCAAATCCACCGTTGCCTCCAACCTTGCGGTCGCTTTGGCCAGACAGGGCAGGCGGGTCGGGCTGCTGGACGCCGACATCTACGGGCCTTCACAGCCAAAGATGATGGGCGTCTCAAAACGCCCCGCCTCGCCGGACGGCAAGATCATCGAGCCCTTGGTCGCGCATGGCGTCACCATGATGTCGATCGGCCTGATGCTCAAAGAGGGTGAGGCGGTCGTCTGGCGCGGTCCGATGATCATGGGGGCCTTGCAGCAGCTCTTGGGCCAGGTTGCCTGGGGGCGGCTGGACATCCTGATCATCGACCTGCCGCCCGGTACCGGCGACATCCAGCTGACCCTGTGCCAGCGCACCCATCTGACCGGGGCCATCGTCGTCAGCACCCCGCAGGACGTGGCATTGCTGGACGCGCGAAAGGCGCTCGACATGTTCGACAAGCTCAAGACGCCCGTCCTTGGCCTGATCGAGAACATGTCGATCTATATCTGTCCCAATTGCGGGCACGAGGAACACATCTTCGGCCATGGCGGCGTGGCGGCCGAGGCGCAGCGCCTTGACCTGCCGTTCCTGGGCGAACTGCCTCTGGCGCTGGAGGTGCGTGTCGCCGGCGACAGCGGCACCCCGATTGCCGCAGGGCAGGGACCACAGGCTGACGCCTACGCCCGACTGGCGGCGCGTCTGGTTGCGGGCGGCATGGCCTGATTACAGATGTGTCGGGCGCCGCGTTCGGGTTTCAACTTGAAAACATACCGAATGGTCTGTATGGTGTTGAGGCGTTCCAACCCGAACGATTTTCCAGCAGGAGGTTCCGATGCCCGATGATGTGAAGACCCCCGACGCCCTTTACCGCCCCGGTGACCGTGTGATGCAAGGCGTCATCCCTTACCTCGCAATCCCCGGACGCGCGGGCGAAGCCGCCGATTTCTACATCCAGGCCTTTGGCGGCAAGGATATCGGGCGCATGGCGATGGAGGGTGCCGAAGGTCGGTACATGCATGTACAGGTTGAAATAAACGGTGGTGCCCTCATGTTGACGGACCATTCCGACGCCGCAGCGACCGGACAGGACGACCCGCCATTGACGCGCGGCCATCTGCAACTGGTTGTGCCGGATGGTCAGATCTGGTGGGACCGTGCGGTTGCGGCAGGCTGCACCGTCAAGGCCGCGTTCGAACGGCAGTTCTGGGGCGATGACTGGGGATTGCTGCTTGATCCCTTCGGCATCCATTGGGCCGTCCTGACACCAGGCCCGCAGATGTGGGAGCGGCCGCAATGACCCCTCCGATCCGCACCGTGCTGTGGTTCAACGGCCGAGGCCGCGAGGCCGCCGAATTCTACTGCAGCCTGATCCCGAACAGCCGCATCGAAGGGTCCTATGCCAACAACAACGGCGGGGCGGATGGCAAGATGTGGTTCGAGGTGACCGACCTGACGCTCAACGGCGCCGGCTACCAGATCCTCGATGCAGGTCCGATGTTTCCCTTGTCGCCATGCGTTTCGGTCATGGTCCTGACGCCCGATCAGGCCGAAACCGACCGTTTGTGGGAGGCGCTGGTCGAGGGTGGGGGCAGCCACAGCGTCTGCGGCTGGCTGCAGGACCGGTTTGGCCTGTCGTGGCAGATCACGCCGGAACGGGTGATGCACCTGCTGACCGGGCCCGACCGGGGTCAGGCCGAACGGGCGCATGCTGCCGTCATGCAGATGACCAAGCTGGATCTGGCCGCGATAGAAGCCGCCGCGATACGTCCTGCATGACGCGTGTCCCGCGCGGCGAGGCCCGCCTTCGTCTTTTGAATGCCGCGATGGATCTGGTCCGGCGGCAGGGCTTTGCCGGCACCTCCGTCGACGACATCTGCGCCGGCGCGGCCGTTACCAAAGGCGCCTTCTTTCACCACTTCGCGTCGAAAGAGGCGCTGGGCGCGGCGATGGTCGCCCACTGGACCGAAACCACGGCGGCGATGTTCGCCGCCCATGACTATCATGCGAAACCCGATCCGCTGGACCGGGTTTTTGCCTATCTCGACCTGCGCCGCAGCTTTCTTGCGATGCCGCTGCCCGAATTTTCCTGCGTTGCGGGCACCACGGTGCAGGAGGCTTACCAAAGCCATCCCGCGATCCGCGCGACCGCCGAGGCAAGCATCCGCTCCGGCATGGCCCATGTCGAGGCGCATCTGGCCGAGGCGCTGGCTTTGCATCCCGTTCCCGGCCTGACTGCTGAAAGCCTGGCGCTGCAATTCCAGGTTGCCGTCCAGGGCGGCATCGTGGTCGCCAAGGCCTTGAACGACCCGGACGCGGCACGGGCGGCTTTCGACCATCTGGAACGCTATCTGCGGCTGGTATTTGACCGCCCGGGGCGCTCCGCCTAAGCCGCGCCCCACTCGAATCACAGATCTCACGGGAAATCATGGCACCGCCCTCGGGCGCGCTTAAATGTGCGTGGGAATCGAGAACATAAATCGAACACCGTTGCCCACCGCCTCCCCGTGCCATAAACGGTGAAAATTAGCTGGGCAAACAAGGGAAAATATGGCCCACGCGCAACAATACCATATCTAGGGCTGAACCGATCAATTCTGATCACAATAACGCAGGATGTGGATACTCGCGTGCACAAGATGCAGTTTTCAGGGATGCTCTGACACAAGATTTGCCGTGCTTTCCCTGATTTTTATGTTGCTACCCATGAATTCCCGTGGCATCCATGTATCCACGGTGAGCGGACAGCACGAAGCAGGGGCGGCTCAAGACCCCGAACAGGCGAACAAGGCAGTTACATACAGGCAACCCTTTCACCGAATTAAGAGATCCGGCGCGCGAGCGAGCAGAACATCTCCCCCAGGTGGCACGCGTAGCTGGACGCCCAGCGATGGGACAGGCGGCGGATCGAGCAGTGGCAGCAGCTCG
>JANPKV010000408.1:0-1568 GCA_031426185.1 Rhodobacterales bacterium
TGGCAGTCGCGTCGGCTGATGTCGCCCAAGGTGCGCGCAGCCATCGACTTTTTTGCCGCCGAGTTTCACCTTGATCCCAAACTCAGCGCCGCGGCAGTCTGACCCCCGCATGACTCTGCCTAGATCACGAAGCCGTGATCGCTTTCCCAGCCCTGAAACTCTGCCTGCATGGCGCCCGTAACTCGGTCACAGGGGCGGAACGGGTCCGTCTCATGACAGGAGTTCAGACATGAAAACGATGCTTGCCGTGACGCTTGCCCTGCTTGCGTCCCCCGCTCTGGCCAAGAACCCCGACGTCGGTGGCGCGGCGATGTTCGAGCAAAAGAACATCGTGGAAAACGCCGTGAATTCGGCGGATCACACCACGCTGGTTGCCGCCGTGAAGGCTGCGGGTCTGGTCGATGCGCTGATGGGTCCGGGACCGTTCACCGTTTTCGCGCCGGTGAACGCGGGCTTTGCGGCACTGCCTGCGGGCACCGTCGAAACCCTGCTGATGCCCGAGAATAAGGACATGCTGACCAAGGTGCTGACTGCCCATGTCGTGGCAGGCGACCTGAAGCTTGCTGACCTGCGCGCCAAGGTCGGCAAGGACGGCTATGCCAATCTGCAAACCCTGTCGGGCGACGCGCTGTCGGTGAAGTTCCGCGGCGACATGGCGATGGTCTATTCCGAGTCGCGCAACATCGGCACGATCACGATTGCTGACGTGGATCAGTCGAACGGCGTGATCCATGTCATCGACACGGTTCTCGTGCCGAAATAACCACAAGGTTGAGCGTGTAGGCGGTGCGGGCGGGGGCAACCCCGCCCTTTTTCATGGGCTTCAGGCGCCGCGCAGGCGGATGACCACATCCACGCGCGAAATGGCCGTGCCCTCGGGGGCTGCGGGAAGACGCGCGATTTCCAGCCCTTCTGCCGGGGCGTCGGTCAGGGTCTGGCTGTCTTCCCAGTAAAAATGCGGGTGATCGTCCATACGAGTGTCGAAATAGCTTTTCGATCCATCGACCACGATCTCGTTCATCAGCCCCGCCTCGCAGAAGGCGCGCAGGGTGTTGTAGACGGTGGCAAGGCTGACCGGCTCTTCCGCGCGGGCGGCGAGAGCAAACAGGCTTTCGGCGGTCACATGCCGGTTCTGCCCGTCACCCACCAGCAATGACGCCAGAAGAAGGCGCTGGCGCGTCGGCCTCAGGCCCCCGCGCTGCAGCCAATCCGACCCCAGATCGTTGTGCGTTACCGCCATCGCAGCAAATCCTTCGTCATGCGCCTTACATATAGGGCCTGCACCCTGCAGTTTTCAATTGCAAATCACTCGCAACAGGCCATGCTGGATGGCAATCAGGCGGAAAATCCGCGCTGGATCGCCCGCCAGACCGCAAGTGAAAGCAGGATCGCGCCAAGGCCCGCGACCCAGAAGGGCAGGGTCAGAGCCTCACCGCGGGGCAACACGCCTTCTCCCATCGACACCACCACGCCGGAAAGGAGCAGTCCCACCGGCATCATTCCCCAGGCGAGCAGGCGGTAGAGGCTGTTGACGCGCCCGCGCAGCCGGTCGGGGATCATCCGTTGGC
>JANPKV010000409.1:0-3602 GCA_031426185.1 Rhodobacterales bacterium
TGATGCTGCGTGGCCTTGGTTTTGGACTTGCGCTGGCGACGGCGCCCGTCGCCTTCGCGCAGGAAGCGACAACGCCCGACGCCCCCGCCGTGGCCCCCGCCGCCGATGCGGGTGCGGCGCCCGCGACCGCTGCCGAGACACCGACCGCCAACACGGTGGTCGCGACCGTCGATGGCACCGAGATCACGCTCGGCCACATGATCGCGCTGCGCGACACCCTGCCGGATCAGTACGACAGTCTCGACGACGCGGTGCTGTTCAAGGGCATCCTCGATCAGTTGATCCAGCAGGTCGCGCTGGAAAAGTCGCTCGGCCCCATCGCCCATCGCGACCAGTTGCGCCTTGACAACGACCGGCGCGGCTACCTGTCGGGCGTGGCGCTTCAATCGGTCGTCGCAGGCGCCGTCACGGATCAGGCGATCCAGGACGCCTACGACGCGCGGGTCAAGGATGCAGCGCCGCAGACCGAATACCGGGCCGCGCATATCCTTGTCGACAGCGAGGAGACGGCGAAGGATCTGAAGGCCCAGATCGACGGCGGTGCGGATTTCGCCGAACTCGCCCGCAAAAATTCGACCGACACCGGGTCGGGCGCGGAAGGCGGCGAGCTTGGATGGTTCGGACTCGGCATGATGGTGAAGCCGTTCGAGGATGCCGTCGTCGCGATGAAAGCGGGCGATCTGGTGGGCCCGGTCAAGACCGATTTCGGCTGGCACATCATCCGGCTGGAGGAGACGCGCGCCGCCCCGGTTCCGACGCTTGAAGACCTGCGCGCCGATCTTGCCGCCGAGATCGAGCGGACGGCGTTGCAGGATCATATCACGACGCTGACCGATGCCGCGACCGTCACCCGGCCCGGCGAGGGCATTGACCCCGCGATCCTGAAGGACCAGACCCTGCTCGATCAGTAACACGGGGGGGCCAGATGGCGAAGACCGACTGGAAGGCGAAGGCAAAGGCCCTGCAGAAGCGGCTGAAGGCCGCATCGGCTGGTCCGAGCCCCGCCACGCCCGCCCCGAAGCCGGTCTCGCCCTTGGCCCCGCCCGACGGGTTTCCCGCGCTGCCCGTCATCGCGGGCGTCAATTTCGCCAGCACCGCCGCTGGGGTGCGCTATGCGGGCCGGACCGACGTGATACTCGCAAGGCTCGCCCCGGGAACGGCGGTGGCGGGAGTGTTCACCCGGTCGAGCACGCGCGCCGCCTGCATCCGCGACTGCGAGGCGAAGCTTGCGATGCGCGTGCCGAAGGGTGCCGGGGCCGCGATCATCGTCAACTCGGGCAATTCCAACGCGTTTACCGGCGCAGTCGGGGATGCCGCAGTGCTGGCGGTGACTGGCGGGGTGGCGGAAGCCTTGGGCCTGCCCGCCAGTCGGGTGTTTTCGTCATCGACCGGCGTGATTGGCGAGCCGTTGCCGCATGAGAAGATCACGGCGCAAATTCCGGCACTGGTCGGCGCGCTGGCGGAAGACGCCATCGAAATGGCCGCCCACGCGATGATGACCACCGACACCTTTCCCAAGGGGGCCTGCGCGACGGTAAAGGGCGACGGCGGTGACATCCAGATTGCCGGCATTGCCAAAGGGTCGGGCATGATCGCGCCGGATATGGCGACGATGCTGGTCTATATCTTCACCGATGCGAAAATGACCGCTGCAAACCTGCAAAAGATGCTGGCGCGAAATGTCGGCTCGACGTTCAACTCGATCACGGTCGACAGCGATACGTCCACGTCCGACACGCTGCTGATGGCGGCGACCGGGCAATCCCCGGCGGCAGAGGTCAAGGGTGCCGTTGCCAAGGCGTTCGAGGCGGCCCTGCGCGGCGTGATGACCAGTCTGGCGCATCAGGTGATCCGAGACGGCGAGGGGGCGACCAAGTTTGTCGAAATCCGCGTGACCGGGGCAGCCAGCGATGCCGACGCGGGGCGCGTGGCGTTTGCGGTGGCCAATTCCCCCTTGGTCAAGACCGCTATTGCGGGGCAAGATCCGAACTGGGGGCGGATCGTTGCGGCCGTCGGCAAGTCCGGCGCGCAGGCGGACCGTGACCGGCTGACCATCCGGTTTGGTGATGTGGTGGTGGCCCGCGACGGCTGGCGCAACCCTGACTACCGCGAGCAGGACGGTGCGGACTACATGAAGCAGGCCGAACTTGTCATCGGAGTCGATCTGGCGCTGGGCCGTGCCGCAAGGTCGGTCTGGACCTGCGATCTGACCAACCGATACATCGAGATCAACGCCGACTATCGTTCATGAAGCTGGTACTGGTGTCCGCCGTCGCGCTGATCGACGTGGACGGGCGGGTGTTGCTGGCACAGCGGCCTGCGGGCAAATCACTGGCGGGGCTGTGGGAATTTCCGGGTGGCAAGGTCGAAGCCGGTGAAACGCCCGAAGCGGCCCTGATTCGAGAATTGGAGGAAGAGCTGGGGATCAAGACGCAGAAAAGCTGCCTCGCCCCGCTCACGTTCGCCAGCCACAGCTATCCGGGCTTTCATCTGTTGATGCCATTGTTCGCATGCCGTCGGTGGGAAGGCCAGGCGCATGGCCGGGAAGGGCAGGCTCTGGCCTGGGTTCGCCCGGAAAAGTTGCGCGACTACCCGATGCCCCCCGCCGATCTGCCACTAATTGCGACGCTGCGGGACTGGTTGTAGCCCCAAACGCCCAAGCGACAGGCGATTTTCACACTGCCGCGAAATCTGGCGTTTATGGCAAAATTGTGGTGGTTTTATTAACGTTTTAAGATACTTTATAGGAGCATGGATGATTGGGGGATTAACCGATGCTGCGAACAATATCGTTGGGAAGTTGTGTGTCAGTGCAGGGGTTGCTGGTTGGGCAACTCTCTGATGGGAAAATCATGATCAAGGTTGACGAAAAAACCTTTGTCGGATTTCCAGTTGCATCCGTGCGAAAGTCCTGAAGGGGTCCATGCGCGCAAACAGAAAGGCCGGGCAATTTGCCCGGCCTTTCTGTTTGTGGCAGATCAGGCCAACCTGCGCTGGATTTCCTCGCGCTCGAAAATCTCGATGACATCGCCTGCGCGAATGTCTTCGTAGCGTTCGAACCCCATTCCGCATTCCTGACCCGAGATCACATCC
This sequence comes from Rhodobacterales bacterium, assembly GCA_031426185.1. Taxonomy (GTDB): domain Bacteria; phylum Pseudomonadota; class Alphaproteobacteria; order Rhodobacterales; family Rhodobacteraceae; genus JAJNPS01. The sequence goes on from JANPKV010000409.1 coordinate 3,094, forward strand.
TTGACCTCGTCCTTGAAGCGTTTCAGCGTTTTCAGCGTGCCTTCGTGGATGACCACGTTGTCACGCAGCAGACGCACCCCGGCGGACCGGCGGGCGATGCCCTCGGTCACCAGACAGCCGGCGACCATGCCGATGCCCGTGACCTTGAACACTTCCTTGATCGTCGCATAGCCGATGAAGGTTTCGCGGATTTCTGCCTTCAGCAGACCGGAAGCAGCGGCTTTGATGTCATCGACCAGATCGTAGATGATCGAGTAATAGCGGATCTCGACCCCCTTCTGGTGCGCAGACTGACGCGCCGACGCATTGGCGCGGACGTTGAAGCCGATGATCGGTGCATTGCTGGCCTCGGCCAGACTCACGTCCGAATCCGTGATTGCCCCGACTCCGGACGACAGCACCCGCACGCGGACCTCTTCGTTGCCAACCTTTTCCAAGGCTTGCACGATCGCCTCGGCAGACCCCTGAACGTCGGCCTTGACCAGAACGGGAAGCTCGGCAACCGACTG
>JANPKV010000410.1:0-6422 GCA_031426185.1 Rhodobacterales bacterium
AAAAGATAGGTGGGATCGCCCCCCATCTGCAGCGAGATGAAGCTGATCAGCGTGACGCCCAGAATGACGATCACACTTTGCAGCAGGCGTCTGACGATAAACGTCCACATCCGTTCTGCGACCTTTCCAAAAAAGCAGGCACGCGGAGATGACCCCCGCGTGCCTGGCAAGGATCACTTCAGCGTTGCGGCGAAAAGGTAGACCTTTTCATCCGGACGCGCCGTCCAGTTCAGACGGTTCGACACACCGTAGAAGTCGGGCTGGAAATAGAGGTGCAGCCACGGGCCGTCGTCGTAGAACACCTTGAGCATCTCGTCGATGATGACGCGCTGTTCTTCGGGGGTCTTGGCGGCGGAGATATCTGCCCAACGGTCAAACCAGCGTGGGTCGTTCCAGTGGGTATAGTTGGTGCCGCTTTCGACCTTGGCGAGGTCCGTCATGTCGTAAAGCGGCGACCAGAGCGCCCCGCCCGACCCCAGGAAGAACAGCGGTCCGACATTCCGTTCGCGGATCAGCGGCACATAGACCGAACCCCATTCCATCACATCCAACTCGATGTTGATGCCGACATCCGACAGGTACTGCGCAATCGCCAGAACCACGTTTTCGTCGTTCAGGTAGCGGCCTTTGCCAGCCTGAAAGCGGATCGTGAAGCGGTTGCCATCCGCAAGCCGTGGCCAACCGGCCGCGTCCAGCAGTTCTTCAGCCTTGGCCGGATCATAGGGATAGGGCGTCAGCGACTTGTTGGCGTTGGGCGGATTGACGATGCCCGTAGCCCGCACGCAGGGAAAGTTCAGCAATTGCTGGCAGATGGCAGGCACGTCCACCGCATATTGCAGCGCACGGCGCACGTCGGGGTTCTGGATGGCATCGCCGCCCGGCATGGCCTTGAACGGCTCCGACAGGTTGAAGCCCACATACATCCGGCGCGTGCCTTGGACGGCCTGCACTTCAGCGGTGCCCGATGCCTTGATGGCATCGATCTGGTCGGGGGCGACGTTGGTGATGATGTCGACATTGCCGGCCATCAGTTCGGCGGACCGGGTCGATGCTTCGGGGATGATCCGGTACACGATCTTCTGGAAGGTGCCGGGCTCCGCCACCTTTTCAAGCACGACTTCGGCCCCGGGGGTCCAGGTCGCCAGCTTGTAAGACCCCGAGCCGACCGGCGCTGATGCCGCCTGCTCCAGCGTCATGGCAGAGTAGCTGTCCTTGCAGTGGATATAGACCTCGGCCAGCAACCCGAACGCGATGGGGTTCGGTGCCGAGATGTTGATCTGCACGTTCAGATCATCAACCGCCACCGCATCGACGAACCCGACCGAGGAAAACACGAATCCCGGCGTGTTGCCGGTAAAGGCATTGGCCGGATCCTTGGCGCGGTTGAAGCTGTATGCGACGTCTTCTGCGGTCAGCGCCTCGCCGTCGTGGCAGGTGCGGCCTGCCTCGATGGTATAGGTATAAGCCAGGCCATCGTCGGAAATTGCCAGGTTGGTCGCAAGGTCCGGCACCACCGATCCATCGCCTTCGATGGAAAACAGGGTGTCAAAGATGTGCCGGACGATGTTGGCATTGTCCCGCGACGAAACCGCCGCCGGTTCGAATGTCGTGATATCGGCGCTCAGGCCGACGACAAGGGTGTCGTCGGAAACCTGCGCCGTGGCGGCATGGGTCAGCACGATGCTGGCCGTTGCCGCGACGAAAAGGCTTCGTGTCTTGGACATTAGTGCTTCCTTTTCTCTGTCTGGACTGTTGGATAAGTGGGTAGAGCCGACATTTTCCCGCCGCCTGGCTCCGCAAGGCTTGTCAGATCGGACGGGTTTATTGTGCAGCCTGTGGCGCTTGCGCGAATGCAGGCCTCCACCATGCGGAGCGATTTGAGGTGATCGGCGCCAGAGCAGTGAAGCGGCGCGCGATCAAGGACGTGGGCGACGAAATCCGCCAACAGCGCGGCGGCATCGTCGATCCAGATTTCGTGGGGCGGCAAGGCGACGTCCGTCATCTGCCGGTCATGGCGCAGCGCGTAGGAAAGCGCGCCGAACATCTCGGCCTGGACCGCGATTCCGCGCGCACAATCGGTGCGCCAGTTGAAGCCCAGATGATCCCAGTTGCCGGCCCAGGTGCCCTGATAGGTCACCTCCATGCCGTTGTCGAAGCTGATCAGCGCCGACACGTTCGCGTCATCGGCATACATCGACCAGGGCGGGTTGAAGGTCCTGGCGGCGATGCCCACGGGTTCGGCCCCGTAGACATGGCGCATCAGGTCGAAGTGGTGGATCGACTGTTCCCACAACATGGGTTGCGCCATGGCAAGCGGATACTTGTTCATGTTCGGCTGCGCGCCATCGCGCCAGCGTTCGTAGGTAAAGCGCCCGAAGGCCGGTGCGCCAAGCTTGTCGGCGGCAAAGAGCGCCTTCATCGCCTGCGTGACGGCCAGATAGCGGAAATTCAGCCCGACCATCAGCGATACACCCGCACGTTCGGCGGCCGCCACATGCGCGGCAGCGGCAGCGACCGAATCCGCAAGCGGCTTTTCGGCCAGAATGGGCAGGCGGGCAGCACAGGCGGCGGCGATCTGCGCCTCGCGGTGGCCTGGTGGGGTGGCCAGGATCACCGCATCCGCCGCGACCATCCCGGTCACCTCGGCCAGCGTTGCTGCCCCTTTGGCGCCCGGGGTTTCGGCCAGGGCTGCATCGAGTGCGGCGCGGTTCGTGTCGACGAGCCCGACAATCCGGCAGCGCGGATTTTCCGACAGCACGCGCCGCCAGGTCCGGGACCGTGCGCCCAGCCCGACAAGGATGATTGCCAGGCCGGTCAAGCCGCCACCTGCAGGACCTGTGACAGGCCACTGGCGATGTCCGTCCAGCGAAATCCGTCCAGCGCCGCCAAGTGGCTCGGGCGCATCGGGGGCTTGATGGGGGATGCAGGAACCTGTCGCACGGCAAGATTTGGGTAGTGGCTGCGCAGCAGCGCGATCACGTCACCGTCGCTGACCGGGTCAGGCGCGCAGAGGTGGCGCGGGCTTGGGTCGCCGGGGCCCTGCACCAGTCGCGCGATGGCCGGGGCGAGATCGGGCACAAAGGTCCAGTCACGGCGCGGCGCGGGGCTCGCCACTTCGATGACCTGACCCTGCTCGGCCCGTCGGGTCCAGTCTTGCATCAGCGACACGCGCTGCCGGGTCGGTCTGGCAGCCTCGTGGGGGCCATAAAGATAGCCAAGCCGCAGGCAGAACGGTCTGGTCCCGCCGGACAGCGCCGAAGGCACCAGGATCTCGCCCGCCCGTTTGGCTGCGCTATAGGAGCCGACGGCTGTCGGCAGATCGGTGTCCGCCAGATCCGGCGACCCGTCCCCGGCGGCAAAAACACCCGAGGATGACAGAAAGACAAAGCTTTCCGCCCGCACCCGGCTTGCATGCCGCAGCATTGCCAGCAGCGGGGCCATGTTGGCCGATACATGTTCGGCCTCGGTCATGCCCATCGCGGCGGGGCTGGTGGTCAGCGCGGCGGCATGGATGATGATGCACCCGTCCCCGAGGTCGGGGACCAGGGCGTCGGGCGCGGCCAGATCGGCCTCGACCAGAACCATCCCCGATAGCCTGCTGCGCGTGGCCGCATCAAACCCCCGGTCAAGCGCGGTAACCTGATACCCGAGGGCTGCAAAGCCCATGGCAAGATGGCTTCCGACGAAGCCCCCTGCCCCGGTGATCAGGACACGCGCCCCGGTCATGCGTTCAGTTCCGCGATGCTGTCGGGATCAAAATTGGCCAGCGACCGGGTGTGTTCGGAAATCAGGCGGACCGCTTCCTCCACGTCGCCTGCCTCCAGAGCGCGGACGATGGGCGGGTGATTGTCCGCAATGTCGGCCAGATTGGGCTGGGTGGTGTTGCGCAGCGCCATGATCTGGTGAATGCGCAGGTAGAGGCTGTTCCAGGATGCTTCCAGCAGATCGTGATCCGACAGTGCGATCAGATCCTTGTGAAAAGCCTCGTCGGCATTGGTCAGCGCTTCGCCGTCGCCTGCCGCAGCGGCGGCGGCCATGGCGTGGCAGTGGGTCCACAGCGCGTCGAGCGGCGCCCGGTTTTCCAGAACCCGCCGCACCGCCATCACCTCGAACACGGTGCGCAGGCTGTAGGTTTCGCTGACTTCGCGCGCCGTCAGGGGTTTGACCCGCTTGCCCTTGTAGGCGACCGTCTCAACCAGCCCGTCATTTTCCAGAATCTGGATCGCCTCGCGGATCGGTGCGCGGCTGACATTCATCTGTTCGGCAAGGGCGGTTTCCACCAGAACCGTGCCGGGGCGCAGCTTGCCGGTGATGATCGCGCGGCGCAGCATTTCGGCGATCTGGGTGCGCAGCGGGGTCTGTTCTATCGGCGTAAGATCGGGGCTGAGTCTGGCCACCGGAACGGCACTTGCGTTACTCATCCTGTTTTCCTCCGAAACAAAGTTGTGCCGCTGTCGCGATGGCAGCGTCGAAGGAGGCTGGCAACTGCACGAACGGCGGTCGCACGATCGCATAGGCGGGGTCGTTCAAGCGATGGGCAATCGCAGCCTTGATGCCGGGGATGAGGGGAAGCCCCTCGAATATCTTGCGGACGGTGCTGACCTGATCCAGCAGTGCCGCCTCATCGGCGCCGCCAAGCCCACGGATCAGTGCCATGATGCCGCGCACGTTGACGTTGGCGCTGGCGCTGATGCAGCCGGCGCCCCCGGCCGCCACGTTCCTGACCAACAGCGCCTCCGAGGCGGAATAGCTCTCCAGCTCGGGAAAGGCCGCGATGACGGCGGCGGTATTGTCCCAGTTGCCGGACGAATCCTTCAGTCCCACGATGGTCCGAGGATAGGCCTTCAGTAGCCGCTCGATGACGGTCAGGGTGATCGGCACACCGCTCATCTGGGGGATGTGGTAGAGATAGAGGCGCAGGTTTTCCGATCCGACAGCCTCGATCACGCGCGCATAGGCGGCGAAATGGCCATCTTCGGAGATCGGTTTGTAATAGAACGGCGGCAGGGTCAGCGTGCCCAGAACACCGCGCTCGACCGCGTGGCGGGTCAGCGCGATGGTGTCGGGCAGCGCCGCACAACCGGTGCCCGGGATCAGCCGGTTGGGCGGAATGCCTGCGTCCAGCAAGGCATCAAGTGCCTCCATCCGTTCTGCCACCGACATCGAGTTGGCCTCGGAGGTGGTGCCAAAACAGGCCAGACCGTCGGCCCCATCCTCCAGAAGCAGTCGCGAATGCGCCACGAAGCGGTCCGTATCCACCGACAGGTCAGCCTGGAACGGGGTGATGGCGGGAACGTAAAGGCGGGTCGGGTGGGTCATGCATGCACCTCGCTGCGGGCGATCTGGATGGTGATCGGCTCGAAGGAGCGGAACACGTCGTCATCCGGCGCGCCACGGTACATCAGCACGGCGAAATGTGCGGTTCGGTCCAGCACGGTCACCCCCGCATGCCAGACGCCCGCGTTATAGATCACGCCCAACGTGCCGGGCAGCTCCATGCTCAGCAGGGCCGACAGATCGGGTGCGCCGTCACTGCGTGAGGGGGCCACGGTCACGACATAGCGGCTGACATCCATCGGCACGAAAGCCTGGGCTGCGTGGGGATGGCGTTCGATCTGGGTCAGCATGATCGGCGCGGCACTGGGCCCGACCGCATTGATGTGAAACTGCAGGCCAAGTCCTTCGACGGGCTGCAACCAGTCGTTGAACATCTTGCGCTCTCCCAACGCGCGGGGCGCGTCGATGATGGTGCCGAAGGGGGCAAACGCTGCGGCGTTGACGGGGTGTGCGACAAGGGTCATGCGGCAGACCCCTGATAGGGCTGGACCGATTTCCAATGCGCCGCCAGATCGGCGCGGCGACAGATCCAGACATCGTCGCGGCCTTTGAGATGGTCGAGAAACGCCACCAGCCCACCGATGCGACCCGGATGGCCGATCACCCGCGTGTGCAGGCCCACGGACATCATCCGGGGGTGCCGGGCACCTTCGGAGGCCAGCCAATCGAAACTGTCGGTCAGAAACTCGCCAAAGGCCCGGCCCGTGACAAGCGGCCCGCCCACCAGCTTGGCGTCGTTGGTGGTCAGCGAGTAGGGCACCACAAGATGCCCCTTGTCGGCCACGGTCACCCAATAGGGCAACTCGTCGTTATAGGCGTCGCTGTCATAGCCAAATCCGCCATGTTCCACCACAAGGCGGCGGGTATTCGGGCTGGGGCCATAGCGACAATACCATCCCTCGGGCGGACGCCCTACCGATTGCAGGATGGAGGCATGGGCATGCGCGATCTGTTCGCGTTCGGTCGCCTCGTCCAGGAGGTAATGCTCGATCCACCGCCAGCCATGGCAGACCACATCCCAATCGGTCGCGGCAATCGCCTTTGAAACCAACGGGTTCCGCTCCAGCGCCAGGGCCGAGGCAAAG
>JANPKV010000411.1:0-2081 GCA_031426185.1 Rhodobacterales bacterium
GGCGGCGTTGCAGAACGCGGCGGATGAATTGGAAGACCGGCTGGAAGGGATCGCGGCGGAATGAGCGTGTCGCAGACCAGCCTTGCCCGAGGAAGCGGGGGGCCAGCCTCCCGCACCCCCCGGGATATTTGCACAATCAGAAAAGGGGTTTCAGCATGAGCCCGCGTGACGAAATTCCCGACCTGAAAGGTCTTGACGGCGAAGGCTCTGTCCAGGTTCACCAGGACGAAGCCTTGAAGATCGGCACCGCCAAGGTGTTCTCGGTCTATGGCAAGGGGGGGATCGGCAAATCGACGACCTCGTCCAACCTGTCCGCTGCGTTCTCGATGATGGGCAAGCGCGTTTTGCAGATCGGTTGCGATCCAAAGCATGACAGCACCTTTACCCTGACGGGCAAGCTGCAGCCCACGGTGATCGACATCCTGAAGGAGGTCGATTTCCACGCCGAGGAACTGCGCCCCGAGGATTTTGTGACCGTCGGCTTCAACGGCGTGATGTGCGTGGAGGCGGGCGGGCCGCCTGCCGGCACCGGGTGCGGCGGCTATGTCGTGGGCCAGACGGTGAAGCTGCTCAAGCAGCACCATCTGCTGGAAGACACCGACGTGGTGATCTTCGACGTGCTGGGCGATGTGGTCTGCGGCGGCTTTGCGGCGCCCCTGCAGCATGCCGACCGGGCGCTGATCGTGACCGCCAACGACTTTGACAGCATCTATGCGATGAACCGGATCATCCAGGCCGTCCATGCCAAGTCGTCGAACTACAAGGTGCGGCTGGCGGGATGCGTGGCAAACCGTTCGCGCGAGACGAACGAGGTCGACCGCTATTGCAACAAGGTCGGCTTCAACCGGCTGGCCCATATGCCCGACATCGACGCGATCCGCCGCTCGCGCCTGAAGAAGAAGACCCTGTTCGCGATGGATGACGAGGAAGACATCGTGATGGCCCGCGCCGAATACATCCGGCTGGCCGAGGCGCTGTGGCGGTCGGTCGACATGCCGCCTGTGTTCCCCGAGGCGCTGCCGGACCGCGAGATCTTTGAACTGCTGGGGTTTGACTGAACATGGCCGACTACTCCGCCACACGCGACCGGGTCGAAGACTACTTCGACCGCAGCGCCACCAAGGTGTGGGAGCGCCTGACATCGGACGCGCCGGTCAGCCGCATTCGCCAGACGGTGCGCGAAGGGCGTGACCAGATGCGCGCGCTGATGCTGTCGCGGCTGCCGGACGATCTGCGCGGGGCGCGTGTATTGGACGCCGGTTGCGGCACTGGCCTCATGACGGCTGAACTGGCGGCGCGCGGCGCGTCGGTCCTGGGGGTCGACATCTCGCCGCAGCTGATCGGCATTGCCGAAGCGCGGTTGCCCGACGCGTTGCGCGAGCGGGTCACGTTTCAGTCCGGCGACATGACGGCGGTGGCGCTTGGGTCGTTCGACTATGTCATGGCGATGGACAGCCTGATCTATTACTCGACAGCCGACATCTCGGCGTTGCTGAAGAAACTGGCGCATCGCACGTCGAAGGCCGTCGTGTTCACGGTGGCGCCAAAAACGCCGTTCCTGATGACGTTCTTCACCTTGGGCAAAGCGTTCCCGCGCGCCGACCGGTCGCCGGTCATGATCCCGCAATCTTATGCCCGCCTGGCACAGGCCACCGGGTCGGGACTTGCCCGCGTGGCGCGCGTCTCGCGGGGGTTCTACATTTCGGAATGCCTGGAGTTCACGCCATGATCCTGGGCAGAAAGCAGATCGCCAAGCTGCCGGCCAGCTGGCTGCCCTTTGCGGATGCCGCATCCGAGGGCTTGCCAATGGCGCAGCTTTTGCGGCTGTCACTGTTCCAGGTGTCGGTCGGCATGGCCACCGTGCTGCTGCTGGGCACGCTGAACCGGGTGATGATCGTGGAGCTGTCGGTTGCCGCGACGGTCGTCGCGATCATGATCGCGCTGCCGGTGCTGTCGGCGCCGTTCCGGGCGATGCTGGGCCATCGCAGCGACCATCACCGCTCTGCCATCGGGTGGAAGCGCATCCCATACCTGTGGTTCGGCAGCCTGTGGCAGATGGGGGGGCTGGCGATCATGCCGTT
>JANPKV010000412.1:0-4101 GCA_031426185.1 Rhodobacterales bacterium
TCCTCGAACTCGACCAGATCGCCGGCCATGTCGAAATTCATGATGTCGCCGCCGTAATTGCCGTAAAGCCGCAGCACCCCTGCCCCGGTATCGGCCGCGCGGATCGCATCGGCCATCTGCTCGGCCGAGGGGGAGGCAAAGACATCCCCGATGGCACAGGCATCCAGAAGGCCGGTGCCGACATAGCCGGTAAAGACCGGCAGGTGCCCCGATCCGCCGCCCGTCACGATTCCGACCTTGCCAGCGGCACCCGGCGTCGCACGCACGACCACCCGGCCGGTATCCCCGGCAAGCTTGTAATGTTCGGGATGGGCGGCGGTGAACCCTGCCAGCATTTCATCGACATAATCGACGGGGTTGTTCAGGATCTTTTTCATGGGCATTCCTTTCGGTCAGGCGTGACGCGCCTTGGCGCGCCAGGTGTTCACGATCATCACGAATATCAGCAGACTGCCCCAGATCAGTTCGCGGGCAAAGTTCGACACCTGAAGCATGTTCATGCCGGAGGACAGAAACTGCATCGACAGGACGGCCAGCACGACGCCGATTACCCGCCCATAGCCGCCATAGGGGTTTACCCCGCCCAGAACCGCAATCAGCACGGCCAAAAGCAGATAGCTTGACCCGTAATCCGCCTTGGCGGAATTGGCCCGGCTCATCACCACCATGCCAGCGACAGAGGCAAGGGCACCCGACAGCATGTAGACGCGGATCAACATGGCGTCGATGTTGATCGCGGCATATCGCGCGGCCAGCGGGTTCGCGCCGTACATCCGAAGCTTTACCCCAAACGCGGTGCGGGTCAGCAGCAGCGAGATGCCGACCGCCAGCAGCGTGAACAGGATCAGCGGTGCGGGAATGCCCCAGACCGTCGCATTGCCGATCCAGGCCGTTGCCGGCGGGAAACCCATCACGGCGGACCCACCCGTCATGGCGATGGCGATCCCGGTGAAGATCAGGCCGGATCCAAGCGTGGCCAGGATCGGCGGCAGGCCCAAGGTGGCGATCAGGATGCCGTTGAACAGTCCCGCCACCAGCCCGACCGCGACCGAAACGGTGAGCGCCATCAACAGCACGCCCACCCCGTCGCCGGATCCCGTGACGGAGGTCAGGATCATCGCGGCGATGATTGCGGTCATGTTGGCGATGCCCACCACCGACAGATCGATCCCCCCGGTCAGCATCGTGACCGTCATCGCCAGCGCCAGAATGGCGAATTCGGGGAACTGGAACGCCATGGAGGTCAGGTTCTGCACGCTCAGAAACCGGTCCGGCGACAACAGCGCCATGCCGACAAAGATCACGACCGCGATCACCGCCAACCGGCCCTCGGGCGACGCGACGAGGCGGCGGATGGGCTGCATGGACATCTCCCTCATGCGGCGCGCGCCGCGGCGCGCTTGGCCTGCCAGGCGGGCAAGCCAGTGCCGAGCAGGATCAGGCAGCCGATCGCGACCGATTGCCAGGTTGACGGAATACCAAGCACGATCAGACTGTTGCGCACAAGAACAATCAGCGCCACGCCAAGGATCGTGCCGGTCAGCGTGCCATGCCCGCCCGCCAGCCGCGCGCCCCCAAGGACGACGGCGGCGATCACCGACAATTCCAGCCCCACCAGGTCGAACGGGTTGGCCACGCGCGCCATGCTGGCATGGATGATGCCCGCGAGACCCGCCAGGGCACCGACATAGATATAGATGAAGAACTGCACCGCGCGGACATTGATGCCGATCCGCCGCGCGCTTTCCTCTGATCCGCCGATGGCAAAGATCTGGCGGCCAAGCATGGTGCGGTGCAGGATGACCCAGGTCACGACGACCGACAGGACGGTGATCAGGAACGCCCCATGCAGCGAATAGAACGAGCCGTCGGCGTTCTCTCCGCGCACCAGCATCATGCGGCCAAATTCCCGCATCCCCGGCGGCAGGGTGGTGATCTGCTTTTGCCCGATGAACGTCAGCATCACGCCGCGAAAGATCGACATGGTGCCCAGCGTGACAATCAGCGTGGGAAGCCCGAAGAACGCGATCAGCACGCCATTGAACGCACCGAGGCAGGCGCCGATCGCCATCCCCATGGCAAGGGCGCCCCACCAGGGCAGCCCCGGCAAGGCCGCGTTCAGGATCATGGCGGTGACATACATGGTAAAGGCCGCGACCGCGGTAAAGGACACGTCGATCCCGCCCGAAATCAGCACGATCATCGCCGCCACCGCAAAGATGCCAAGGACAATGCCGCCGCGCAGCAGGTCGGTCAGCGTGGCCAGCGACAGAAAGCCCGGATCGGACAGGGCCGCCAGCACGCAGAAGGCCAGGATGACCAGCGCCACCAACGTCTCGTTGCGGGTCCAGTCGATGCTCATGACGCGAGCCTGTGGGCCAAGTCGGTTTCGCTGATCGACACGGCATCGATATCCTCGACGATACGCCCGGCCTTCATCACCAGGACGCGGTGACAGGTCGTCAGCACCTCGGGCAGGTCATCGGAGATGACGATGACACCCAAGCCCTGCGCGGCAAGCCCCGCTATGATGGCGTGAATTTCGGATTTGGAGCCGACATCGACCCCGACGCTTGGCCCGTTCAGGATCAGGACGCGCGGCGACCGCGCCATCCAGCGCGCCAGCACCACGCGTTGCTGATTGCCACCCGACAGCGATCGCACCGGCGCCTCGGGGTTGGAGGTCTTTACCGACAACCGCCCGAGCCAGTCGCGCGCCTCGGATACCGCAGCGCCCAGATCAAGAAGCCCCGCCCTGGCCCCATGCGCATCCAGCCGCCCGATGGCAACGTTTTGCAAGATGCTCTGGGTCAGAAACAGCCCCTCGGTCAGACGGTCTTCGGGGACATAGCCGATCCCGGCTTCGGCTGCCGCGACCGGGTCGCCCAGAGGGACGATCTTCCCATCCAGTTTGATGGTGCCGCGATCCGGCTTGACCAGCCCGAACAGCGCCTTGGCCAATGTGGTCCTGCCTGATCCAAGCAGTCCCGACACGCCGAGAACCTCGCCCGCGCGCAGGGTAAAGGAGATGTCGCTGCAGGCGCCTTCCTTGTTCAGGCCGCTCACTTCCATCAGCACCGGAGCGCTTGCGGGCAGTGGAACGGGCGGGGTGCCGGCCACGTCGCGGCCCGTCATGTGGCGGGTGAGGATGGCCGCGTCGAATTCGTGCGCAGGCCCCTCGGCGACCTTCTGGCCGTTGCGCAGCACGACGACATGTTCGCAGACCTCCAGCACCTCGGCCAGCTTGTGGCTGACAAAGAGCACCGCCACCCCGTCCGCCTTGAGCCGCCGGATGATGTCCAAAAGCACCCTGACCTCACGTTCGGTCAGCGCGGTGGTGGGTTCGTCCATGATGATGAGCCGCGCCTCGGTCGCCAGCGCGCGGCAGATCGCCACCAGCTGTTTATGCGCCACCGACAGCGTTTCGACCGCGACGCCCAGGGGGATGTCCACGCCGATCCGTTTCAGTGTCCTGGCGGCAAGGTCATGCACGCGCCGCTTGTGAAAGAGACGCGCGCCCTCGCCGATCTCGGCCGAAAAGGCGATGTTCTCGGCGACGGACAAATTGGGGAACAGGCTGAAATCCTGAAAGATCACCTTGATCCCGGCGGCGGCGGAAAGCCTTGGGTTCAGCGGCCCCTGATCCACCCCGGCAAACGCGATGCGCCCCCGGTCGGCCTGTTCCACACCGGCCAGAATCTTGATCAGCGTCGATTTTCCAGACCCGTTCTCCCCCGCAAGGCAGACCGCCTCGCCTGCAGCGATGGTGAACCCGACATTGTCGAGGGCCGTGATGCCCGAATAGGTTTTCGTCACACCTTCCAGCGTAACCAATGCGTCAGACATGATCATCCCTAGGGTCGGCAGACGAAAAAGGGGGCGGCAAAAGCCGCCCCCGATTGCAGCAGATCAGAACGGATAGTCAGCCATGTTGGCCTTGGTCACGTTAACGAAGGCCTGACCATAGATCACCTTGCCGTCCAGCTTGACCTTTTCATAGCCCGGCAGACCCAGATCCATGCCATCGGTGATGGCCTCTCCGGCCATGACCATGCTGGCGAGCTTGTTCATCGCGTAGCCCGCGACCGACGGGTCCCAGAA
>JANPKV010000413.1:0-7158 GCA_031426185.1 Rhodobacterales bacterium
TCTGGCGACGGCGTTTTGGGCCTGCTGGCGGGATTGCCATGCGACCGGCCAGATCAGCTCGGACTTGATGGTTTTGAAGAACGTTTCCACCATCGCTCTGTCGTAGCAGTTCCCGCGCCCGCTCAGAGAGATCAGGATGCCGCGCTTGCGGAGCAAGGCCTGATAGTCGACGGAGCAGTATTGCGATCCGCGGTCGGAATGATGAACCAATCCCGGCGCGGGGTTGCGAGCCACCAGAGCACGGCGCAGGGCTTTAACCGCTAGGTCGCGCTTCAGGCGGTCACTTGTGGCCCAACCGATGACGCGCCGAGAGAAGAGATCCAGCACGACAGCAATGTAGAGCCAGCCCTCCGTTGTCCAGATGTAGGAGATATCCGCCCCCCACTTTCGGTCCGGCGCATCTGCCGTGAAGTCTTGGCACACGAGGTTCGGGGCGACAGGCCAGGCATGTTCGCTGTCCGTCGTCCGCTTGAAGCGCCGCTTTTGCCGCGCGATCAACTGGTTCGCGCGCATCAGGCGGGCGGTGCGATGCCGCCCGATCTCGTGGCCCTCATCGACAAGATCTCGGTGCATGCGCGGGCTGCCATAGGTGCCGTTCGAGAGCGTGAAGGCCGTCCGGATATGCGCCAGATAGACCATGTCCTGCTGCTGGCGGCAACAAGCCGGACGGTCCTGCCAGGCGAAGAAGCCGCTCTGGCTGACTCCGAGAACACGGCACATCCGGTTGATTGGGAAGCTGGCCTTCTACGCCTCGATGAAGCCGAAGGTCATCGACTTCCCTCTTTCGCGAAGAAGGCGGCGGCTTTTTTTAGGATGTCGCGCTCCTGCTTCAGCACCGCGTTCTCTCGTCGCAGCCGCTTCAGTTCGGCATGTAAATCGACCGGTGCCTCACTTGGCTCGATGACATCACGCTCCTGGCCCAGCCACCGCGTCAGCGTCGATAGCCCGATGCCCAGATCCTCCGCGATCTCCCGCCGAGTCCTGCCGCTGGTCAGCGCTAGCCGCCCCGCTTTACGCCGAAACTCCGGCGTCGGTCTGTTTCCGTTTCCCATAGAACACCTCCTGGTTCCTCAGTTGGTGCTCTCCACTTTTCCCGGGCAAGTCCAAGGATGATGGCCGCCGACCGCATCACTGCTTCGGTCGAGACTGCCCGCTTTGAGCGAGATAGCCCGCTTTTCATCCCGCTATCGCAAGCTGGACGATGTGACGGCATATCTCCCCGAGACGTTTCAAGGGTCTACAAGCGCCGCCTGGGTGTTGAGTTCCCAGTGCACTCGACCCGAGTTTGGGCTGCTCTAGAGCATCTGACAACAAAAGAGGACAGGGCGGATCAAGCAGGCAGGTCGGTGGAAAAGCCCGGTGATGGACCCGCGCTACACGCAACAGGCGGACGCTCAGAACGGCGCCTCGGCATCACTTGCCCGCAAACAGGGTCGGTCTTGATGTTGCGGCGGCCTAGTCGTCTGCGAAGCAGCCGCATACAGTGCCCAAGGCGATGAGGCTTAGAAGCGTAACGCCTGATGCAGATCAAGGCGTGGGTGGCCCCGGGCTGCGATGGTTGCCCATTCGAAAGAACTGCCCGATAAACAGGTGCCCGACCATGCTGCGCAAATTCCTCCCCCTCGCCTCCATGATGCTCGCCGCCTGCGTGGCGGAACCGGATGTGCCCTCGGGGGCTGCCGACTTCGCCACCTATTGCTCCGCCTGCCACGGGACGACGGCAGTGGGGGACGGCCCGCTGGCCGCAGGGCTGGATGTGAAGCCCGCCGATCTGACCGGCCTGACCGCACGTGCGGGCGGTGCTTATCCCGGCACCATGGTGATGGCCATGATCTGGGGCTACGCCGATGGCCGCGACGGCGGCCGGGTGATGCCGCAGTTTTCCGAGGCGCTGGAGGGCGAGCTTGTCCCCTACGATGGCGGCGACGGCATCGCCACACCTACGCCGCTGCGCCTGGTGCAGATTGCGGAATATCTGAGGACAATACAAAAGTAAGGGGAGTGGGGCGGCATCGTTGACGTCTTTGTATCCTGCAAGCCGTCCGTAGACTAATTGCCGAAACAGCCCGTCGAGCCGGTGGAGGGTGGTCTTGCCAGGGCGGTTGTCGCGCAGCGCCTGACGCAAGAGCGGACAGCACCAGCGCGTCATCAAGCTCGCGCATCCCAGAAGGCCGCCGTCCGAGCTGAGTCGGCCAGATTTCCGCCCGGCTTACCTGTTTCGCATCAGATCAAGCATGCCATCGAAAAACGCGATTTTCTCGTCATCAGAGAATTTTACTGGGTCTAGGCGAACATTGGCCCCAATCTGCTCCAGGACTTCGAAGCGCTTCTCATCGGGCAGCTTTCCATAATGCCGCTCAGTGGTCTGCTCGCTATCGTGGCCCATGTTCTCCGACCAGGCCTTGCGCTCTAGATGGGTAAGCGGGCGGACGTCACGCTCAGCGGCGATGCAATGCTTTGCAGAATGCGGTGTGAACTTGACGGCCTCATCGCGGCAGGCAATGGCGAATGCTTCTGTCACAGCGTGTGTCGTCGACATGACCGGGACCGGTTTAAGATTTGCACCCTGCGTGAGCGGTCTGTGCTTGAGCGACCCGCTGTCGGGAAAGAGCGCGTCTTCCCCCGTAAACCCCAAGCCTCTTAGCGCATGGACCCATTCCGTGACCGCAGTCTCAAAGCACGGTGGGATTGGGAACCACAGGATTTCGATGCTCTTGCCCGCTTTGGCCCGGACGTTCCCGCCATCTTGCAGGACCATACGACGGTCCAGATCCACGTGCTTGATCCTGAGCGAAATCAATGTGTCTGCTCGCAGTGCGCCCAGAAAGGCGAGCGCAAAGATCGCGCGTGCGCGCCGGTCGACGAAGGACCGCGATGGCATGTTGGACAACAAACGTTTCGCTTCATCGAGAGATGGGTAGTCCTTTGGTTTCACCTGCGCTGCCGCCGCCAGCACAGCTTTGGGCAGTTTGAGATACCCTTGCATATCCTGTGGCAGGCTTTTGAAACCGTCCTGCTTCAACAGCCAATCAAAAAACGCCGACAGGTGCGAAACAATGTGCTTGATCGATGAAGACGACAGACTGTCCGCGGCACCTGTTTCCGCGCGCCGCTTGAGATCATTCCGGACTTTGGCCACATCATCACGGGTCAGCTTACTGAAGAGCTTTCCAGCCAAAAGACCCTCGCAGTATCGAATTGCCGAAAGGTACCTATCCACGGTCTTGACGTCATACTGACCTGCGTAGGTCAGCCAATCGTGGATGATCCGGTCGTTGTGAGTGTGAAGGCCCTCCAACCCGAATGTGCCGCTAATCCCAATACCAACGGGCACTGATCCGTCGTCTTCGTGTAGGCAGTGCCTGTTGGTATTGGGATTGCGACAATCTTCAACGATGCCACGGTCCGCCTCATTTGAGATCTTTCGGATCTGCGCGCTGCAGTCCGGGCAGTGGGCGGCATAGATATGTCTACCTTGCCTGGACCATGTGTCGCCGACCGTCTCAATGTCCGGAAAAACTAACCCCTTGCATGTGAAGCACAGGAACTCACCGGGCCGAAGGATCTTAGCGGCTCGCGCTTGCCTGAGATTGTGAAAGCGTTGAACTGCGGCGCCCTGAAACACAAAGGGCTTTTGACGGTCCGATGGCGTCAACCCCGCGCCCACCCAGTTGGAGACTGTGTTGGCGTTGACCGAGTAGAGGCTCATCAACCCGTCGACAGAATAGACCCAGAATTTTTTGGGAAACACGTTCTTGTAAGACCGGCTCACGGGGCTGCCCCCGTCACCTTAGGCCAGGAGCGTTGCTCATTCGACGTCCTGTGCATGATGACGTCATGCTGCTGAGAAGCGTCTTCCAGTGCGCCGATCGCTGCCTTGACGGCAGCGCGGGCCGTCTGAACGAGGACAAGCGGGCGCATTACTCAGCGCCTTTCGCCTTGGGGTCAACGCGATTGGATTCTGCCCAAGTGTTCAGGTCAGCGCCGCGATAGACGATCTTGCGGCCCAGACGATAGTAGGCTGGGCCCATGCGCTTATGACGCCACTGGGCAAGTTTGCCCCGATCGCCGATGATTTCGAGTTCGGGGTCGCCCAAGACGTAGCTGCGATTGTTTTCGAACAGATTGGGCACGGTTCACATTCCCTTCGTTGCTTTCGGTTGCAACGAATGGATGCGCGCTAAACTACGGCGAAGGGCAGTCCCCGATCTAGAAATCGGGGACCCGAAGTCTTTGATAAATATAGAAACATTACTTGGGCATCTCCTGGAACATACGGGTTCTTGGTGCCCTTCGGGCAGAACAGGCTCAGGTCGCGCCGGTAAGTCTCGGCGACATGCAGCACATTGCGTTCCTGGTCCGGTTGCTCATCGCAGTAGTCCATGGCCATACCCAGATGGACGACGCCACGATACGTTTTCCAAATCTTCCTCAATACATCCAAATCCTTGGCTTTGTTGACTTTGTTTTCCAGAGCCACATCGCGAACTTGTTTCAGTATCCCTTTGTCCGTTTGCACGCCCTCGAACTTCCCGTCTTGGATCGACAGCCAAATCAGTTTTCCGATATGTTCGGCGACATTGAGCTTCCGTTCATTGCGCTCTTCAAACCGCCTTGCTGTTTGAGAAAACTCATAGCTGGCCTCGTGACGCTCGCTCGACGTTCTCGCGATCCACTGCACAAACTCTGCGTTCTTGAGATCGGACATCCAGTTCGTGCCGAGGCTGTCGTTGAGAGTTTCGAGCCTAAGCGCTACTACCTCATGCTTTGCGTTTGCTAGCGCTTTTTCCCTAAGTTCAGGCGTCGTCTCACTCAGGGCAATCCGAAGGAGGTCGATCGACAGCAACTCTGGCTCGTTGATAGAGACCGCCAGCATTAAGGATCACCCTGAACGCCCAACGGCTCGACAAACTGAGACCACTGATCCATCAGGACTCGCCGTTTTTCTAGGAGGTCCGAGCGTGCATAGGCGCGCTCGACATCTGACCCTACCTTGTGCGCCAGGCTCATTTCGGAAACCTCACGCGGTGCATTGGCAACCTCGGACGCCCAATCGCGAAAGGTTGACCTGAATCCATGCACAGTCACGCCCAAAATCTCCATTCTGCGCAACAGCATCAGCATGGCCATGTTCGAAAGTGGTTCATGCCGCTTCTGGCCCTCGAAAACATAGTCCGACTGCATCGCACGCAACGGTTCAATGATCGCCAGCACCTCATGGCTCAGCGGGACCCGGTGCAACACGGCACTTTTCATCCGATCCGCCGGACAGGTCCAAAGTCTAGCGTCAAGATCGATCTCACCCCATTGCATCCCCAGCACCTCACTGGTGCGCGACCCGGTTAGGCAGGTGAACCTCAGCGCCCTTGCGGCCATCGCAGTGCGGTTCTTTAAATCCGCATAGAAGGCGGGCACATCTTTCCATGCCATGGCGCTGTGGTGTTTGGGCTTGGCCTTCACCTTGGGCAGAACATGTGCATCATGGATTGACGTCACCGGGTTTTCGCCCGACCGAAAGCCTTTGGACTTGGCCACATCTAGCACGGTCTTGATCCGCTGCGCCACACGTCGCGCCGTTTCGTGCTTGTCGGTCCAGATCGGCGAAAGGCACATCAGCACCTCTGGCTGGCCAATGCTGTCAACCGGCATCCGCCCGATTTTCGGAAAAGCGTAGTCCCGCATTGTGTTGATCCATTGGTCGCCATGTTTGGGATTTTTCCAAGTCGGCAACCGGTCAATATGGACTTGCCTGGCGATTTCCTCAAAACAGGGTATCTCCCGGGCAGCATTGAACCTTGGGTTCAAGCCCGCCTTTGCCATCCGCCGGTATTCCAAAGCGCGCTCCCGCGCCTGGTTCAGCGTCACGACGTCGGCCCCGCCCAACCCAAAGTCAGTTCTGAGAGGTGCGCCCCGCGCATTTCGTTGCCCCTTCACAACTACCCGGACGATCCAGCGTCTGGAGCCAGAGGGATCGACGACCAGATACAGCCCGCCCCCGTCGCCATGCCGGCCAGCGCCAAGGTTCTCGACCAGTTTCTTCGTCAACTTGCCGGTAAGGGCCATTTCTCATACCACGTTCCATACCACTTAAGGAAACGATACGAGCACAATCGAAAGAAATCCAGCATAACGTGAGACCGCAGTTTTTCCCAACAAAATAAAGGGATATACTCACTCGGCGCGACTAAGGTAAACCGAAGAAAAATGGAATGTGGCGGAGGCGGTGGGATTCGAACCCACGATAGGGTTCCCCCTATGCTCAGTTAGCAACCGAGTGCTTTCGGCCTCTCAGCCACGCCTCCGACCCGAACCATTTAACGGGGCGGGGGCAAGGGGGCAAGGGGGAAAGACGGATCGCGCAATGCCCGTGCGACGACCGGCATGGTGAGCACGGTCGATCCCACAGCCATCAGCAACAACGCGGTGAACCCTGCGGGCGTGATGACCTGACGGTCCAGCAGGATGTTGGCAAAGACGATCATGATCAGGGCCTTGGTCTGCAAAAGCCAGCCCACCACCCAGACCTCGCCCCGGCCCCAGCCCAGAAGCCGACCCGCAACAGCCACCCCGGCGAGCTTGCCCCCGACCGCCGCGATCAACAGCAGCACGGCCGCACCACCGACCGCGACCCCGCCCAGCTCCCAGCTGGTGCGCAGGCCGGTCGACAGGAAAAACACCGGCATCAACACCAACAAGACCACATCTCGCATCTGGTCGACCGCTTGCCGCCCAAGATCTTCGGCATCGATCACCAGCCCTGCCAGGAATGCGCCGACCATGTAGTGCAGGCCCGCCCAGTCGGCGGCAAAACCTGACGCCGCCAGCCAGACCAGCGCCAGGGGCCAGCGGTCCCGCGCCGCGACCCGCCGCATCGCCCACCGCAACCCCCATGCGGCGGCAAGAAACATCACCACAAACGCGGCCTGCCGTCCGACCCGCCCCCAGTCCAATAGCACGACCGCCAGGACCGCCCAGATCGCCAGATCGTCAAGGCTTGCATAGCGCAGAACGCGCTGGCCGATCGACGTGCGCAGCAGTTTCAGTTCGGTCAGAAACAGGATCAGGATGGGCAGGGCAGTCACTGCACAGGCCATCCCGATGCCCAGAGCCGCCTGCCACGGGGCGGCGTTCGCGCCCAGCCAGCCGGGAAAGCCGATC
>JANPKV010000414.1:0-2485 GCA_031426185.1 Rhodobacterales bacterium
CGACAAGACTGTCCTTGATCGCGTCGAACCGGACGCGCAGGGCTTTCTTCTCGTCGCCTTTGCAGTCGTTCCAGGGGCGGCCCTGCAGACCCATCACCAGGACGTAATACCCGATGAAATGGGGCTGGCTGCCGGTCAGCAACAGGCGCCGGTACGCCTCATCCGCACCGATGGCGCGCAACTCGGTCGCCGTGGTTATGCCGGCGCGCGCAAAAGCGGCCTCGGAGGCGGGGCCGAGATTGGGAATGGACGAGACCGGGTCGGACATTGGCGCGCTCATACCCCGGCTGGGGGCAGGCGCAAGTTTAACCGAAACGGTGCCGCCGGGTAAAGGCGCGCGGCTCTAGATCGAGGCCCAGTCGCGGATGATCTGCTGGCCTGCCTGCTGCTGCGGGCTGGGGGGCTGCTGACCTTGCTGCTGAGAGGGGGAGGTGCTGCTGCCATGCTGGGGGGCAGGCTGGGGTTTTTTCGACATCTGACTGCTTCGCTGACTGTTAACGTTGTTGTTGTTCTGCACTCGCTGACAACTGGGTCGGCATTGGGGCGGAAGTTTGCCTGTGGATAAAAATAGCCATAGCGTGCCTGTCGTGCAACCACTGTTGACGCAACGACGCTGCGGTTTAGGGAACAAAGTGTTTCGCCGGTGACACATAGCATCACGCCGAGGGGTGGGTGCGCCGTGTCTCAGGTCACGAACGCGGCCCTTGCACGTCGTGGTTTTGACAACAAAAGTCTGCATAAACCGGCCTTGAGACAGCGCAAGGCTGTCGCGCGTCGAGGATGGGGATGACAAGTTGGGGCGGGAAATCCGTATGCAATCGGCCCAATCGTGCGTAATCAGGATGAAAAACTACAGCAGAAAAGGCACAATCCAAAGCGTTTTGGGAAGTTCTGCGATTGAAAAGACATGCTTATTAATGCCAAGTCTTGATCTATGGTGAAAGCGGTTTGATAACTGTTCTGGGCGGAAGGCCGGTGATTCCTAAAGATTGCCTTGAACTTCGTTCGCCACGACAAGTGGAATTCTTGACCTGTCATGGTGACGGGTTAGGGTATTTGTGTGCCGAAGGTGATGTGACAGATGGACGGAACCGTGACTGACCTCAGCTTGACGCCAAAGCTGCTCAAGGCCGATATCCTTCGGCATCTGACCTTTACCTTGGGCAAGGATCCGGGCCATGCCTCGACCTATGACTGGCGCCTGGCGTTGTCGTTTGCGATCCGCGACCGGATCATGGGGCCGTGGTTCACCTCGACCCGCAAGACCTGGGATACTGGCCACAAGCGGGTCTATTACCTGTCGATGGAATTTCTGATCGGGCGTCTTTTGGAAGACGCGACGACCAATCTGGGGCTTTACGACACCGTCAAGGCGACCATGGCAGAGCTGGGAGTGGACGTGCGGGGTCTGATCGAGGATGAACCCGACGCGGCGCTTGGCAATGGCGGCCTCGGACGGTTGGCCGCCTGTTTCATGGAGTCGATGGCGACGCTTGGGGTGCCGGGCTATGGCTACGGCATCCGCTATGAACACGGTCTGTTCCGGCAACGGTTCGAGGGTGGCCAGCAGGTGGAGACCCCCGAAGACTGGTTGATGACGCGCAACCCGTGGGAGTTTGAGCGTCCCGAGGCGGCCTATGTGATCCCGTTCAAGGGCAGCGTCGTGACGCGGGACGGGCGCGAGGTCTGGGAGCCCGGCGAGACGGTGCGCGCGGTCGCCCATGACACGCCGGTGATCGGCTGGAAGGGGCGGTGGGCCAACACGCTGCGGCTTTGGGCGGCAAAACCGACGACGCAGTTCGATCTGGAGCGGTTCAACCGGGGCGACTATGCCGCCGCAGCCGAGCCCGAAAACTTAACGCGGACGTTGAGCCGGGTGCTTTATCCCGACGATACGACCTATGCGGGCAAGGAACTGCGCCTCAAGCAGGAGTTCTTGCTGACGTCGGCGGCGTTGCAGGACATCCTGCGGCGCTATCTGGCGGATCACAGCGACCTGAAGGCGCTGCCAAAGCATGTCGCGATCCAGATGAACGACACGCATCCTGCGATTGCCGGCCCGGAACTGGTGCGGCTGCTGACCGATGAGCACGGGATGGAGTTCGACACCGCGCTGGACACCGCGCGGGCCTGTCTGGGCTATACCAACCACACGCTTTTGCCCGAGGCGCTGGAGCGCTGGGCGACGTTCACCTTTGGCAATGTGCTGCCGCGCCACATGCAGATCGTCGAACGCATCGACAGCTGGCACCGCCGGACGTACCCCGCGCGGCCGCATTACGTCGGCATCGTCAAGCACCACGAGGTGCGGATGGGTGAGTTGGCCTTTGTGATGTCCAGCCATGTCAACGGCGTGTCGGCGCTGCATTCGGACCTGATCAAGTCGTCGCTCTTTCCCGAACTGAACCGGCTGCATCCCGGGCGGATCGTGAACCAGACCAATGGCGTGACACCGCGCCGCTGGCTGCGGCTGGCGAACCCCGCG
>JANPKV010000415.1:0-5179 GCA_031426185.1 Rhodobacterales bacterium
ATCCTCCGGATCGGCAGACTGACGCCGCATACCCTGCGGCGGGGTTCACGGAACAAGCGGAATGCCTGTTCCGAGTTTCTCTGCCCCCGGCATGGCCGGGATACAGTGAAGGCGTTGTTCCGCTTGGGTGGGCGCACACCATCGGAACGGGTTGACGAGCCTTCCGGGGTTTCCCTTTTCAGGGGCCGGCCCCGGATCGACTGCACTTTCCGCCCCCGCTCATGCGGGATGCAGAAAAATCGCATCCGTCCCTTACGGGCGGAAAATCGCGGGCGTGATCGCCCCAGCTTCGCGCCAGGCGCGGGCGAGCGGCCCATGCACCGGCAGGCGGCGTTGCGTGACCAGCGCCACGATCCACGCGACCAGCGCGATGGGGATGGCAACCACGAAGATCAGCGCGAAATAGACGTAGAATTCGGCATGGGGCGTGCGGTGGGCATGTGACTGCCCCCCCGTCATCCCGTGCTCGCCTGCGGTATGATCGCTCATGGCTTATCCTCCCTTGGTGTTTTGTTGGTCGCGGCCGCGCAGGGCCTCGACGAATTCGACGACGACGCGCTCGGCCCCTTGGTCGAGCGCGGATTTCTCGGCCGCATCGCGCAAGCTTTTTGCGGCG
Source organism: Rhodobacterales bacterium (assembly GCA_031426185.1). GTDB lineage: Bacteria > Pseudomonadota > Alphaproteobacteria > Rhodobacterales > Rhodobacteraceae > JAJNPS01. The sequence continues at coordinate 617 of JANPKV010000415.1, forward strand.
GAGATGCGGGTCAGAATGGGGTGTTCGCTGACGATGCGGTCCAGTGCGGCCTGGGCATCGACATCCCAGGGAAAGTCGCGCCGCAAGGTCGTGGGCGTCGCCGCCGCGGCATCCATGTCGGTGCCCAGGGGCAGAATATGAAACAGCGCCTCGAACAGGCCGTTGCAGACCTCTTGCAGCATCCAGACGCAGCCCGCATAGCCCATGAAGGGCGTGCCGGTGTGCCGACGGATCGCGGCACCGGGAAAGCTGGCGGCGATGAAATGCGGCGCGGGTCCGTGCCCGCCCTTCAGTTCGGCCAGGTACATCTTTTCGTTGATCGATCCCATGACGACCAGCGGGCGGTGCTGCTTCAGCAGGCTGCGGACCTGTTCGTTGTTGGTCTTGCTGCCCGCCTTGCGTGCCACCGCAAAGGCACAAGGCAGGCCCAGATCGCCCTCCAGAAAGGCCCGCACGCCGCGCGCATAGGTCTCGTTCGCGACAATCCCGAAACTGGCCGTCGCAAAGAAATCCTGCGTCACCGACCGCCACAGATCCCAGACCGGTTTCAGCGTCGAATGCTTTTCCCGCTCGATGAACGGCTCGGGGTCAAGGCCCAGCAACTCGCCCAGCTTGCGCAGGAAAAGGGTCGTCGATTCCAGCCCCATCGGCGCCTGCAGGTAGGGTTTGCCCAGAACCTCGGCCAGACCCCGACCGAATTCGCGGTACATCACGACGTTGACGTCGGCATTCACGAGGTTGCGCATCTCGGCCAGGTGCGCGCCCAAGGGCATCACCATGTTGACGCGTGCGCCGATGCCTTCGACCAGCCGCCGGATCTCATGCAGGTCCGAGGGCATGTTGAATGTGCCGTACATCGGCCCGAGGATGTTGACGCGCGGGGCATCGCCCTCTTCGCGCGCCTTCTCGGGGGGCATGCGGCCCTTGGTCATCCCGAACTCGGTGAAGATCCAGGTCATCGCACGGTCAGCACATTGCCATTGATCTTCGTCGATGGTGCGCGGCAGGAACCGCTGGATGTTGGTCCCCGCAGGTGTCACGCCGCCGCCGATCATCTCGGCGATGGAGCCGGTGACGACCACGGCTGGCAGCGCCGGATCAAGCGTTTTCCATGCCCGCGCCATCGAGGCTTCGGTACCCGACGACATCTCGCCTTCGCCCAGGCCCGTCACCACGATGGGCAGCTCATGCGGCGGCAGGGCATCGGTGTAATGCAGGACAGACGTCACGGGCAGGTTCTCGCAGCCCACGGGACCATCGATGACGACCTGCAACCCCTTGACGGCGCAAAAAGCATAGATCGCGCCCCAATATCCGCCGGCCCGATCATGATCCTGGATCAGCATCAGATCATTTCCTCGGCCTTGGCGGCTTTCGCGGCCTTGTCGAGTTTCTTCTGGTGAATGGCGCGGAAGTCCGGACGCAGGTTCGGGGAGCCTTCCCAGATGCCCGCCGTATCGCCCTTGCCGACCCCGTCAAAGAACGCCTTCATCCCTTCCATCCGGACCTTGCCGCCGATGGCCGCATTCACGACCTGCGCCAAGGACCCGGCACCGGCAGGCCCCATCAGCGGCCGTGCGGATATAAGGTTCGTGAAATAAAGGGCCGGAATCGCGAGTTCTTTTGCCTTTTGGACAACCGGTGTCGTTCCGATGGCGAGGTCGGGCCGGAACGCCTCCATCGCCATCACGTCATCTTCCAGGCTGGCGCGGTACTTGACCGAAATGCCCTTGGCCTCCAGCCAGTCACGGTCCGCCTCGGACCACTGGTTGCGCGCACAGGCGGTTCCCACATAGACCACGTCCGCGCCGCTTTCGACCAGCAGGCGCGCGACCAAGAGTTCACTGCCCTCATATCCGCTTAGCGTGATGCGCCCCTTGACCGGGTTCGCAGCCAGCGCGCCCTGAATGGCGGGGGCAAACGCGTTCTGGGCATCAGCGATCTTTTCGGCAGAAATCCCATACGCTTCGCCGATATTCTTTATCCAGGCCATGGTCCCCTCGAGCCCCACCGGAGCCGACCCCACAATGGCGCGGCCAGCGGCCTGAAACTCGCGGATCGCTGCCGTGTAGAACGGATGGATCGCCGCCACGACCTTGCTGTCCAGCGCCGCGTAAAGCTCGCGCCATTCGCGGCACGGCACCACCGGTCCGACTGCCAATCCCATCGGGGCCAGCATCGCACCGATCATCATCGGGTCCGCCGGGAACATCTCGCCCAACAGGGTCACCGTCGGGCGGTCCGATTTGCCCGACGCCGGAGCCTGCACCGGTCCGGCCATGATTTCGTCGCGGGCGTATTTCAGCATCGCGCCCGCCAGCACATCCTTGGCCTCGGCATGGGTCGGAACGCCGAACCCCGGAACGTCGATCCCGACGATGCGGACGCCGTTGATCTCGCTCGGCAACAACTTCAACGGAACGCCAGAAGCCGTTGGAACGCATAGGTTCGTCACCACCACGGCGTCATACCGCTCCGGGTCGGCCAGTTCGTGAACGGCGTCGCGGATGTCTTCGAACAACTTGCCGGTCACGAGCGATTCAGAATTGAACGGGACATAGCCAACCGACCGCCGCGCCCCGTAAAAATGGCTGACAAAGGTCAGTCCGTAGACACAACAGGCCGATCCCGACAATACCGTCGCCACCCGCCGCATCCGCAGACCGACACGCAAGGATCCGAAGGCCGGGCACATGCTTTGCGGCTTGTCATGCGGGCCTTGGGGATAGTCGCGCGCAAACTGGTCCAGCAGGTCGGAATTGCCCGCCTGACGCGCCGCCGCCGCCATCGTGTCTGCCCCGGCATGGCACCCCATGCCGTCCCCGCCCGCCATGGCCTCATTGCCACCCTCGGGGGCGATGCCCTCGGTCACCGGCACGTTTGCCACGTCGTCATAGCGGGTTTCTGACGTCATCCCTGCCTGACCTTGTTTGATTCCATGGCCTTGAGGGCTGCTTCCAGTCTTGCGAGGGCTTCGAGGTCACACATTGTCGTAAACCACCTCCAGCGACGTTTTCAGCACTGCGTACTTGCCGCGCATGTCGGCATCGGTTGCCGGGGTCAGAACGAAATCGGCGCCCGTCGCCTCGGCACTGAAGAGGTTCAGCAACCCGTCTTGCGACAGCGGCGCAGGTCGGACCGGGGGTGCGAGTGCCACCGCTTCGGCCAGTCCTGCAAACATCGGGCCCCATTGGCTTTCGTAGCTGCCAACAATCTGATAATTCGCGCTTTTCTTGCGCAGGTCGTCGTCCTGCGGGATCGCCGACAGCACCGGAATGCCGACCGATTTGGCAAAGGCCGCAGCCTCGCCGGTGCCGTCATCCTTGTTGATGACCAGCCCCGCGATGCCGACATTGCCGCCTAGCTTGCGGAAGTATTCCACCGCCGAGCAGACATTGTTGGCCACATACAGCGATTGCAGGTCGTTGGAGGCGACCAGGATCACCTTTTGCGCCATGTCGCGCGCGATCGGCAGGCCGAACCCGCCGCAGACCACGTCGCCCAGGAAGTCCAAGAGGACATAGTCGAAGTCCCAGTCGTGGAACCCGAGTTTCTCAAGAAGTTCAAAGCCGTGAATGATCCCGCGACCGCCGCAGCCGCGACCGACTTCCGGTCCGCCCAGTTCCATCGCAAAGACACCGCCGCGCTTGAAGCAGACGTCGCCGATCTTGACCTCTTCGCCCGCCAGTTTCTTGCGTGTGGAGGTTTCGATGATCGTGGGGCACGCCTTGCCGCCAAACAGCAGGCTGGTCGTGTCCGACTTCGGATCGCAACCAATCAGCAGGACGCGCTTGCCCATCTCGGCCATCATATGGCTGAGGTTGGCCAGGGTGAACGACTTGCCGATGCCCCCTTTGCCATAGATTGCAATGATTTGCGTCTTTTTCGTGGGCTCCCCCTGGGGGATTTCCAAGGTCGGCTCCTCATGCGCTTCTTCGCGCAGGCGGGTATCGAAATCCTTGAGGTTCGGGACGTCGTTCATGCGTGGCCACTCCAATCAAGGATCATTTTCAGACAGTCCGCATCTTCAAATGCGGTCTCATAAGCCGCAGAGGCATCGCTTGCCGGCCGGCTGTGGGTGATCAGACCGGCCAGCGACAGCGCGCCGGAATCGATCAGGCTGCGCGTTGCGGTCAGGTCTTCGGGCGTCCATTCGGCGGCGATGCGGATGCGCGCCTCTTTCATGAAGGCGGGCGGAAAGGCGAATGCGACGGGTTCGGTATAAAAGCCTGCCAGCACGACTTCTCCACCGCGCGCAAGCCGCGGGATCAGCGTGTCGATCAGCCCCGGCGCACCGCTTGCGTCATAGATCGCCTGGTAATTCCGACGCGCATCATCGGCGGGATCGACGACCTGATAGCCGATGGCGCCGCTGCGCCGGGCCGGATTGGTCTCCCACACGGTCGGCGGCGGCGCACCGGCCGCAACCGTCAGTCGCGCCAAAAGCCGGCCAAGCGTGCCATGTCCGACGATCAGGTCCGGCAGCGCCGTGTTGAACCCGGCCAAGGCATGCCGGGCGGTCGCGGCCAAAGCCAGCAAGGCGCCCTCGGCCCCCATGCCGCG
>JANPKV010000416.1:0-3395 GCA_031426185.1 Rhodobacterales bacterium
CGGGTCTGTACTTCGCGGGCGAAGTGGTGGACGTGACGGGCTGGCTTGGCGGCTACAATTTTCAGTGGGCGTGGTCGTCGGGATGGGCGGCGGGGCAGGTCGCGTGAAGCGGTCGCAAGTAAGGATGTACCAGAACCGTCATCTGATCGGGCATGCCTGGCCGCCTGCGCCGCGCTTTGCGATTCCCCTCCGAGGGGTGCGCCACCACTCGCAAGCTTTGCATATGTCCACGCCAGGCGGGTTTTGTCGCGCTAAACCCGCAGCGGGTCGGCCTTGGCCAGCCGGTCAAACGCCATCAGGCTTGCGACCAAGGCCGCCATCTGGTCCAGCGGAACCATGTTCGGCCCGTCGCTGGGGGCGCGGTCGGGGTCCTGATGGGTCTCGATGAACACCCCCGCGATCCCAAGCGACACAGCGGCGCGGGCCATGACCGGGGCGAATTCACGCTGCCCGCCCGATGCATTGCCCTGACCGCCCGGTTGCTGCACCGAATGGGTTGCATCCATGATCACCGGATAGCCGGTGCGCGCCATGATCGGCAGGCTGCGCATGTCGGTGACCAGCGTGTTGTACCCGAACGATACCCCGCGTTCTGTCAGCAAGATCCGCTCGTTGCCCGTGGAGGCGACCTTTTCGGCGACGTTGGCCATGTCCCAGGGGGCAAGGAACTGCCCTTTCTTGATGTTCACCACGGCACCCGTTTGCCCCGCCGCCAGCAAGAGGTCGGTCTGTCGGCTGAGAAATGCAGGTATCTGGATGATATCGACCACCTGCGCCGCCTCGCGTGCCTGGGCGATGTCATGAATGTCGGTGAGCACCGGGATGCCGCTGGCGCGGATCGTCTCCAGCACGCGCAGCCCGGCCTGCAGACCCAGGCCACGGCGACCGCCAAGCGAGGTTCGGTTGGCCTTGTCGTAACTGGCCTTGAAGACGTATTGCGCACCGGCCGCGCTGCAGGCGTCGCGCATGACGCCCGCGATCATCTGGGCATGGTCCAGGCTTTCCAGCTGGCACGGACCCGCGATCACCAGCAGGGGTCTGTCATTGCCGACGGTCAGGTTGCCTATCGCCACATCCGTCATTTGCGCCCCTAGCCCCATCGGTTTCACCTGCCACGCCATACCGGATCGATGGCAGGCGCGAAAGAGGTCAGGCCGTCATCTGTTCGCGCAGGATGGCCACCGTCATGGAGATCATCAGGTAGATCCCCGAAAAGATCAAAAGCACGACCATGGTGTTTTCAAAGGCACGCGGATAGCTGGCCTCGTCGGGGGGCGATGGGTTGACCGACAAGGACAGATAGCGGACCTGCCGGTTCGCCTCGACCCGCGCGGATTCCAGTTGCTGCAGCGCCTGGGCCAGCAAAAGCTGGCGCGTCTGCACATCTGCCTGCGCCACCAGAAGTTCGCTTTGCACCTTGGCGAGCAACAGCCCATCGGCCCCGTCCTCGGTCAGTTTGGAGCGAAGTGAGGTGATCTCGTCGTCCAGGGTGTCGATGCGACGTTTCACCGGGTCCATGCGGGCAAGATTCGGCGTCTCGTTGGATTCCATCTGCGCCAGCGCAAGCCGTTCCTGCATCAGTTGCCCTTCAAGTTCGGCGATCTGGCCGGCGATCATCGTCACCTCGACCTCCGAGGACAACACCTTGTACTTTTCCTGCAGTTCAACGACGCGGCGCTGTGCGACCAGCATCTTTTCCTCAGCCTCGTCATAGCTGTCGCGTGCGCCCGCCATCTGGTCATCGCGCAAGCGACGCGTCAGGTGGTCGACCTGCTCTTCGGCATAGCCGATCAGAGCCTTGGCAAAGGCGACGGCGGTGGCGGGGTCGGTTGCAGCGACCTCGAGCCGGACAAGCCCTTCGGTCGGATCGTAGGATATCTTGATGTTGCGCTGATAGATCTTGTAGGTCGCCTCGGCCGTGGCGTCCGGGGCAAGGCGCTGCAGCGGATCGACGTTCATGCCCGAGAAGTGCGCGCGGAAGCCCAGGTCCTTGTCCAGTCGCATCATGGCGTCGCGAGACTGCAGATAGCCCTGCACGGCGATCGAATCCTGCGACGTAGCGAACTGCGTGCCCGTAAACAGCCCGCCAAGGCCGGCGCCACCGGCGGCTTCGGATTGCTGGATGACGAATTCGGAACGTGTCGCATAAAAGGGCGTCGCGACGCGGAAATAGTACCATGCGGCGAAAAGCGTCGGCAGCCCGACAAAGAAGAAAAGGCGTACCGCCAGCAGCAGACCCTTGCGACGCCGACGCCGAAGAATGTCGCGCTGGATCTTCTGGACTTCGCTGATCAGTCCCTGTTCCGCACGCGCCTGCGGATTGGCGGCGGTGATCGGTTTTGCGGGCGTCTTGCCGGGCGTGGCGGGGATCGGGGCAAGTTCGCGCGAGGATGGTGTCGCTTGGACCGGATCGGCGCCGTCGCCCGCCACGATGTCGATCATGCTGGCGCGCTGGAACGGATCGATCCCTGCGCGGCGGAGCAACCGCACCGCGTCGAAATCCGACGTCGCGGGCATGTCATGCTTTTGTGCGATCCGGCGGGCCAGGCGCAGCTGGCGACCGGTCAGCCCTTCGTTGCGGATGGCGTGAAGTTCCGCTTCGGCACTGTCGGTCGGTGTTTTCGGCAAGGTGGCGGCGACCGGCTGCGGCGCGGGCTGCGCCGCCGCGGTCTGAACAGCTTGGGGGGCGGCCGCGGACATGCTTTGCGTGCCCGCGGGGGGCGGGTTGTCCTTTGGCGCGTCGTCGGGACGGCGGATGCGGTACCGGCTAGCTGTCAGTTTCATAGTCATAAAGGCGTTTGGCCTCTTGCAGGGTTTCAAACATGTAAAGCTGGCCATCGCGCAGGACGGCGGCCGAGCTGCAGAATTGTTGCAGTATCTTCGGATCATGCGAAACGACCACAACCGTGGCCTGTTGCAGCCGATCGCGCAGCAATGTGCCCGCCTTGCGGTTGAACTCGGCATCCGTGGTGCCGGGCATGCCTTCGTCGATCAGGTAGATGTCGAACTCGATCGCCAGAAGCAGCGCAAAACTCAGCCGCGCGCGCATGCCGGTGCTGTAGGTGCCGACCGGCATGTCAAAATATTCCGCCAGACCACAGAGCCAGCGACAGAAGCTTTCCACATAATCGGGGTCAAGGCTGTACAGCCGCGCGATGTAGCGGACGTTTTCGGTGGCGGTATGGCGCGTGACCAGCCCGCCCATGAAACCAAGCGGGAAGGAAATGCGCGAGGTGGTGATGATCCGCCCCTCATCGGGTTTTTCCAGGCCGGCCATCATGTTGATGATGGTGGTCTTGCCGGTGCCATTGCCGGCAAGAATGCCCATGGAGCGGCCCAGTTCGACACGGAACGAGGCCTGATCAAGGATCACCTTGCGCCGCGTGCCGGTCCAG
>JANPKV010000417.1:0-6937 GCA_031426185.1 Rhodobacterales bacterium
GGTCCGGTGAACGGCGTCTGGCCTTCGGCAAATCCATCAGCAGCGGTCTGGGTCAGCGTGATGCGCGACACCGCAGCATAACCATAGGCCGCATTCACGCGTTCCTTGATCCGCGGCAGCATCATCTGAACCATCGGCGCATGGGATGACGTCACCAGCAGCGACAGCGTGGCGCCCATTCCTTCACGACCGTAGCTCATCCGGACCGGGCGGGTCAGGTCGGCGACGTCAGCGCCCGCAATCTCGGGCCAATGCGTCAAAAGCCGCGCCAGGGCAAAGCCGCGCGCCTCGCCAGCGGCGCGGATCGGCGCCTTGACGAGCGATGCCGCAGCTTCAAATCCGCGCTGACGGCGGGTAGGGCTGGGCAGGGGCGTGGGTTGACGCGACATCTGGCACCTTGGACAACTCACTCATCTTATCCTTGGCGCGGCACAGTCCGCCAGTGGCACGACAAAAGGCGGCATAAAGATTGCGTGACCCGATTGTGACAGACACCGGTCCGGCAAGTGATGCATTGCTGGACTGGTACGACCGCCACGCGCGCAGCATGCCGTGGCGGATGCCGCCCGCCGACCGCAAGTCAGGCGCGTCGCCGGATCCCTATCATGTGTGGTTGTCCGAGGTGATGCTACAGCAAACCACTGTTGCCGCCGTTCGCGATTATTGGCGCCGTTTTGTGGCCCGATGGCCCACGGTGGTCGATTTGGCCCGCGCCGAGGATGCAGACGTCTTGGCCGAATGGGCAGGGCTTGGCTACTACGCCCGGGCGCGGAATCTGCTGGCCTGCGCGCGCGCCGTCGCAGCCCGTGCCGACGCGCGTTTTCCTCAGACGCAAGAGTCCCTGTTGGCACTGCCCGGCATCGGTCCCTACACCGCAGCCGCCATTGCAGCGATTGCATTCGACCAGCCGGCCACCGTCGTGGATGGCAACGTGGAGCGCGTTATGGCCCGCATTTTCGCGGTCACAGAGCCGCTTTCGCGCGCCAAACCCGCCCTGATCGCACATGCAAAAGCCCTGACCCCCGATAGCCGTCCAGGCGATTATGCCCAAGCCGTGATGGATCTGGGCGCAACCATCTGCACGCCGCGAAACCCCGCCTGTGCCATTTGCCCCTGGTCAGACCGGTGCGCTGCACGCGGGCTTGGCATCCAGAACGACCTGCCGACCAAACTCAAGAAAGCAGCCAAACCGACGCGGCAGGGAACCGTCTGGGCGGTCTTTCGCGACGATGGCGCCCTGTTGCTGGAAGAGCGCCCCGTCAAGGGACTTTTGGGCGGCATGCTGGGATGGCCAGGTGACGGCTGGGATGGCAGCAGCGGTTCCGAGCCTCTTGTTGCCAACTGGACTGTCGCAGGCGACGTGCGGCATGTCTTTACGCATTTCACCCTTTCGCTGACGGTTCTTGCGGCACGGGTCCCCGACGGTCCCGCCTTGCGCGGGACATTTCGGACCCTGGTGGCGCCCGATGACTTGCCAACCCTGATGCGCAAGGCGCATGACCTTGCCGCGATGGCACTTTCACCGCCTTGAAGCCGCCCGGATCCGGCGTAGCATGGCCGGGCAAGACGAGGGGCCAATGACTGAACGCGCAAATCTGACCGCTGCCCTGCCCTTCTGGCTGTCGCTGGCCTTGCTGCCGCTTGCCGCCGTCGGCGCTGTTTACGGCGGTTGGCTGACGGCCTTGCTGCCGATCGCTGCGTGGTGGCTTTTCATCCTGCTCGACTCGCTTGTGGGCCACGACACCAGCAATCGCGACCCGGCGACACCGGACGCGGCCCTGTTCTGGCACCGGCTGATCACGTTGATCTGGTTCCCGATCCAGTTCGCCACGCTGTGCGCCCTGATCTGGTACGTGCCCCGGGCGCCGCATCTTGGCACGGCCGAGGCCCTGATGCTGTTCTTCGGCATGGGTGTGATCAGCGGCACGATTGGCATCAATTACGCCCACGAACTCATGCACCAAAAGCCTGCGGCCGAGCGGTGGATGGCCGATCTCCTGCTGGCTACGGTCCTTTACAGTCATTTCCGCAGCGAACATCTGCGGGTTCACCACCTGTATATCGGCACGCCGCGCGATCCGGTGACGGCCCGCTATAACGAAGGCTTTCACCGGTTCTTTTTGCGTGTGTTGCGCCAAAGCCTGATCTCGTCGTGGCAGGCGGAACAGGCAATGCTGGCGCGGCGCCGGCTGACGGTCTGGCATGCCAGCAATCCGTTCTGGCGGTACGGTGTCCTTCAACTGGGGATGTTGGTCGGCGCGTTCATGCTCAGCGGCTGGCTTGGTGTCGGCCTCTTTGTGGTGCAGGCCATCGTTGCGATCTGGCAATTGGAGCTGGTGAATTACGTGGAGCATTACGGCCTGACCCGCCGCCATCTTGGCGATGGCCGCTATGAACATGTCTTGCCGCGCCACAGTTGGAACGCATCGCACCGCGCATCAAACTGGCTGTTGATAAACCTGCAGCGGCACTCCGACCACCATTACAAGCCCGACCGCCGGTTCCCGCTGCTGCAAACCTATGGGGCGGACGATGCGCCACAACTGCCTTTCGGCTATCCGCTGATGACGATGGCGGCGCTGGTTCCGCCGATCTGGCGGCGGGTAATGAATCCGCGGGTCCGGGCATGGCGCAAGCGATACTATGCCGACATTCTTGACTGGCAGCCCTACAACAAAGCGCTGAACCCGTTGCCGGGCGTCCGGGACTGACGTCAGCGCCCCGCCCTTACAGTTTCTGCCAATGGTTTGGAGACCGATGTGAAGATCACAGCAATCCGTGCCTATCAGGTTGATCTGCCGCTGACGGAAGGCCGCTACAGCTGGTCAAACGGCAACTTCGTCGATGTCTTCGATTCGACCGTCGTGGAGGTGGAAACAGATGCGGGCATAACCGGTTATGGGGAATGTTGCCCTTTGGGATCAGCCTATCTGCCTGCCTATGCGCTTGGCGTCCGGTCTGGTCTGGCGGAACTGGCACCCAAAGTCATCGGATTTGATCCACGCGACCTTGGCGCGCTGAACCGGCACATGGACACGGTCCTGAAGGGGCATCCCTACGTCAAGGCAGCGATTGATGTCGCCTGCTGGGATATCCTCGGCAAGGCAACCGGGCTGCCGGTCTACCAGCTGCTGGGCGGCAAGGCGCAGGACGACATCAAGCTGTACCGCGCCATCTCGCAGATCGAGCCCAGCGCGATGGCGGCCAATGTCGCCAAGTACCGCGCCGAGGGCTACACCAAGTTTCAGTTGAAGGTCGGGGCCGATGCGGACGCCGATATCGCGCGGATCAGGCTCTGTGCCGGCGAAATGCGGGCGGGCGACGTTCTGGTGGCCGACGCGAATACCGGATGGACGATGCACGAGGCCGCACGCGTGGTGAATGCTGTCCGCGATGTCGACGTCTATATCGAGCAACCCTGTCCGACCTATGAGGAATGCCTGATCACGCGCCGTCGCACCTCGCTGCCTTTTGTGCTGGACGAGGTCATCGGCAATGTAGGCGACCTGACGCGCGGGTTGGCAGATGGCGCGATGGACGTGATCAACCTGAAAATCTCCAAGGTCGGGGGGCTGACCAAGGCGCGCCTGATGCGCGATTTGTGCGTCTGTTCCGGCATTCCAATGACCATCGAGGACACCTGGGGCGGCGACATCGTGACCGCCACGATCGCCCACCTTGCGCAATCGACGCCAGAGGAGTTCTGTTTTTCGGCGACCGATTTCAATTCCTACGGGACGATCGACATTGCCGACGGCGCACCCCGGCGCGTCAATGGCATGATGCGCGCGGCGGATGCGCCCGGGCTGGGGATTACACCGATCATGGCCACCTTGGGCGACCCGGTGCTGACGGTCTGATCAAAAAGGCCCCGCCATGCAAACATGGCGGGGCAGGAAGCGTCAGAGGGCGGTCCCCTTCCGCAGGCGTTGGAATTCGCTAGTTCGGACGACCGGCCTGGTCAGCCTCCATCTCGGCGCGGATCTGTTGGCGCAAGATGTCGATGGGCACCATTTTGCCATCGCGCTTGAAGTGCCAGTAGGTCCACCCGTTGCACGACGGCGCGCGTTCGAAATGAGCGCCCACCTGATGGATCGACCCCTTGATTTCGGGCCCGACCAGGGTGCCGTCGGCGCGAACCTTGGCAATGGCTCCGCGTGGCGAAAACAGTTCTTCACCCGGGCGCAGCATGCCGCGTTCAACCACCTGGCCAAAGGGGACGCGGGGTTCGGACCGCCGTGACCCGGTCACCTCAAGTCCTGTGGCATCGAATTTGCGAACGCGGTCGATCCGGTCTTGCGCGACGCGGCGATACGCCTCTTCGCGCTCGATCCCGATGAAATCGCGACCAAGCATCTTGGCGACAGCACCCGTCGTGCCGGTCCCGAAGAACGGGTCAAGCACCACATCACCGGGATTGGTCGTCGCCAGAATGATCCTGTGCAGCAGGCTTTCCGGCTTTTGCGTCGGATGTGCCTTGTCGCCAGCCTCGTCCTTGATGCGCTCATGGCCCGTGCAAATCGGCAGCACCCAATCCGACCGCATCTGAAGGCCGTCGTTCAGCGCCTTCAGCGCCTCGTAATTGAACGTGTATTTCGATCCGGCGTCCTTGCCTGCCCAGATCAGGGTTTCATGCGCATTGGTCAACCGCTTGCCTTTGAAGTTCGGCATCGGGTTCGACTTGCGCCACACCACGTCGTTCAGGATCCAGAACCCCTGATCCTGCAGCGCGGCGCCCAGACGGAAGATGTTGTGATAGCTGCCGATCACCCAGATGGCGCCGTTCGGTTTCAGCAAGCGTCGCGCCTCGGTCAGCCAGGCAAGGGTAAAGGCGTCATAGCTGGCAAAGGATGCGAACTGGTCCCAGTGATCGTCTACCGCGTCGACCAGCGAATTGTCGGGACGGTGCAGCGCGCCTTTGAGCTGAAGATTGTACGGCGGATCAGCAAAGATCAGATCGACCGAAGCCGCGGGCATGCGGCGCATCTCGTCGATGCAATCGCCGGCCAGGATCTGGTTGACTGGCAGGGCTGCGAAAGGCTTCGCAGGGATGTGGATGGTCATTCATGCCTCGGGTTCTGGCTGTTTTTGCTGCCATGTCATTGGCCCCCAAGATGAGTCAGACCTGATTCGCCGTCAAATTCTTTATTGAATCAAGGGGTTACATATTTCTCTTGATACAAGATGTTGTGGACCGGCCGAAACGAACGCCTATGGTGAGCGGTCGCACCCAGATTTTGAAGCGCGGCAAGATGGGCTTCGGTGGGGTAGCCGGCATTGTGTTCCCAGCCATAGCCGGGGTGCTGTTGCGCCAAATCCACCATCATCCGGTCGCGTGTCACCTTGGCTACGATGGAGGCCGCCGCGATGGACAAGCATCGCGCATCGCCTTTGATGATGGCAGTCGCAGCACAGGCAAGGCCACGCGGCAGCATATGTCCGTCGATCAGCGCATGATCGGCACCGCGAATTCCCGCGATGGCACGCTCCATCGCCAGATGCGAGGCCCGCAGGATGTTGAGCGCATCAATCTCTTCGACCGTGGCATGCCCGATGCTGACCTCGGCGACGCTGCAGATTTCATCATACAGGATTCGACGCCTTGCCGCGGTGAGAACCTTGGAATCCGCGATCCCGTGGGGAATCCGGTCGGCCTCCAGCCTGACTGCACAAGCTGTGACAGGGCCAGCCAGCGGGCCACGACCAACCTCGTCCACGCCGACGACAATCCGCGCGCCCTGGGCAAAGGCCAACGCTTCAAAAGTGAAATCTGGGAACACGCCAATCATCGGCGCGACCATAAACGGATCGCTGAAAAGAAAAAGGGGGCGGAGGCTGCTCACCCCTCCGCCCCAGAGGATCGGACCCTGACGGGCATGTGTCGGGCCCGAATCTCCTAGTGGCCGGCGACGCGGAAACCCGCGCTGCGCAGGCACTGCACGCCATAGATGCGATCCGCCCGTCCATAGATGCGGGCGGTCTTGGCGCAACCGCGCGGCAGGGCGTAGTCGAAACCCTTTCTGCGAAGGCAGCTTTCTGGATAGACCGTCACCGACCTTTGGGCGCCATCGACCTCGATCGCACAGGCTGCCGGCACGCGCGGGTGGCGCACCGGTTCTGGAATCGGCGCGGGACGCGGGGGGCGATGTTTGTTCTTGTCGATCTGGTTCGCAATCAGACCCAGCACGATTGCGGCGGCAATCGCCTTGGCAAGATCGTCATCACGGTCGCGGGCAAATGTCGGGGCAGATGCGCCAAGGGCTATCGACAGCCCGGCAAGCAGCGCAAAGAACAAGCGGAGGTATCGCCGGCGAGGCGCTGCCGTCTTGGCGCGGGGGCCAAGACAAAGCTCGGTTTCGGCAAGGGTGGCAGACTGGATCGGATTGTGGCTCATCAGAACCTCCTGTCATGTCGTGTTTCGGTGCGTCGGGTTGTGGGTGGCAGCCCGACCTTGTCCCGAAACCCTCGCCCCAGGCTTTCGAGTCACGCAATATCGGGGGCGTGCTAGGGGATAGCGACCGCGACCATCACTGGTGTTATGCGATAACAAGGGCATCACCCCTGCGCCGATATTGAATAACGCAGCAAACCCAAGCATGGTGATCTCCATGCCAAGGAGCCCGTCATGAAAGCCGTTTCCTCCCTTGCCTGCGGGCTCGTTCTGCTGGCTGCCAGTGCCGCCCAGGCGGAATGCTACGCCGACTACAAGGCCAAGCAGGACGATCCGCTGCGGTTGACTTACGGCGTTGCACAGGTGTCGGACGACAATTGCAGCCCTGGTGCCGCGACCGGCGAACTTGCGCCACGTCTTGACGCCGCTGGCTGGACTCTGCTCACTGTCCTTTCCACCTTCGGACCCGAAGGGCTTGAGGAGAGGAAAGCGAATGCAGGGGATCACTACCTCCGCTACTGACAGCCTGAAGGCAGGCAATCGTGT
>JANPKV010000418.1:0-9894 GCA_031426185.1 Rhodobacterales bacterium
GATGAGGCAACGTTCTCAAAGCAACTGGTCCACAAGCTGAACTCTATGGCACTGGCGCATCATCTCCCCGACGCTGTGGTAATCATCGCCGATCCTTCGTCGCTTGGCCACATGCGCCCACTGTATCATGCCGAGCTGAAGTGGCGGATCGTGCAAGAACTGTCCAAGACAATGGTAAAATCTTCGCCCAAGGATGTGGCCGCGGCCTTGTAGCCCCCCTGCCCCACATCGGCAGAGACCGGGGGTGCCCTGTAGCGCGAATCAAGCGGTGGCTTTGATTGCCTCGTTAAGATCGTCGCAAACAGCGGCCCGTAAGGCCATAAACGCCAGCAGCGCCACGTTCGAGCGGCGCGCACGCAACTAGAAATAAGCTTGTAAAGAACTAACGGGTTGTAAATGAATACGTTGGATCGAAATCCGAGGGAATATTTTACAGTTTAACGGCATGGCTGGTCAATAAATTTACATAATATTCGAATGTTTATTTGGGGTTAGACAATTTTGCAAATTATAGTAAAATGTAACGGATTGGTGATGATGCCTTGACTGGGCACGAGTCACCGGTCGCTTGGGCCTGCGACATCAAGAAGCGAATTCTGTTTGAGTACTGACCTGAACCACGCCACGAGACGAGACGCGCAATGGGATGGGAAAGTCAGTTATGAGGGCCGGCTCTCTAGAAAAGGCCCGCCCCACAAAAAAAGGGGATTGGGGCGAAGTTCGGCCCGTCTGACGGCGGGCAAGATGCTCGAGACAAGGGAACGCCCCGAGGCCAGACGGGGCATATGGAGGAAAGAATGACTACGGCAACAACCAACGTGCGCGACCGGTCGCGCCCCATGACACGAGAGGAGAAGAAGGTCATTCTCGCCTCTTCCGCGGGGACAATCTTCGAATGGTACGATTTTTATCTTTACGGTTCGCTCGCTGCGATCATAGGCGCGCAATTCTTCACGCCGTTTCCAGAAGCAACGCGGAACGTTTTCGCGCTGCTCGCTTTCGCAGCCGGTTTCATAGTGCGCCCGTTCGGCGCGCTAGTGTTTGGCGCACTTGGTGACATTGTCGGACGGAAGTACACTTTCCTGATGACGATCGTAATCATGGGCTTCTCAACCTTCTTGGTCGGCCTTTTGCCTAATTACTACGCCTGGGGGGCGGCCGCGCCAATCATACTAATCGCGCTGCGGATGTTGCAGGGCCTGGCGCTTGGGGGCGAATACGGCGGGGCTGCGGTCTATGTCGCCGAGCATGCACCAGCCAATCAGCGCGGCTTTTTCACTGCTTTTATCCAAACAACGGCAACGCTCGGTCTTCTGCTCTCGCTAATAGTGATTTTGTCGGTGCAAGGCTATGTGAACGGAAGCTACCCCGACCAGCCCGTACTTGATGCCGCCGGTGCGGCCGTGATGGCCGCCGACGGCACGCCGCAGATGATGAAAGCTTTCAACGCCTGGGGATGGCGGATCCCATTCATTGGGTCAATCTTCCTTCTCTTGATTTCGCTTTACATCCGTTTGCAGATGGCTGAGTCGCCTGCCTTCAAAAAGATGAAGGAAGAGGGTTCTGCGTCCAAGGCTCCTTTGCGCGAAGCGTTCGGTCCGGGCCGCAATGCCCTGGTGCTACTGATCGCGCCGGTCCTGTTGGTGGTTCTTGCCTTCTCCGGTGCACTGACCGGATCACTTGCCATGTACATCGGCATCGCCTTTGTGGTTATTGCTGTAATCTGGGGTTGGCTGAACGCTAAGATCGCCCTAATCGCCCTTCTAGGCCTTGTGGCCGGTCAGGCAGTCGTATGGTACACTGGCCAGTTCTACGCGTTGTTCTTCTTGCAGAACGTGATCAAGGTGGATGCGTTCTCGGCCAACGTCTTTGTGGCTTGGTCGCTGATCCTGGGCACCGGCGGTTTCCTCTTCTTCGGAGCGCTGTCGGATCGGATCGGCCGAAAGCCGATCATTCTGGCTGGCTGCCTGATCGCGGCCGCCACTTACCAGTTTGTGTTTCCGCTGCTGACGCAAACGGCAAACCCGATGTTGCACGCCGCACACCAGGTACCGGTCGTGGTGACCGCCGACCCGGCTGACTGCTCGTTCCAGTTCAACCCGGTCGGCACGGCGAAGTTTACCAACTCCTGCGACATTACTAAGTCACTTCTGTCGCGGGCTTCGGTCAACTACGAGACGGTCGATGCCGAGGCGGGTAGCGTTGCTATGGTTAAGATCGGCGAGACTGAAATCCCCTCGTATGTCGGGACAACGAACTCTGCAGCGGTGGCCGAACTCACCGCTGCGCTGGAAACTGCCAAGGCTGGCACTGATCAGGCGGCAATCGATGCTGCCCAGGCGGCGCTTGACGCCGAGAAGGGTAAGCCTGCCGCATTCACGAAGGCAGTAAACGAGGCGATCAAGACTGCGGGATATCCACTTGTTGCAGCTGACAACACTACCGTCGCCGTGGCGCAGAACTTCGTCGACATCTTCTCTGCGCAGAAGATAACGATCATCGCGATCCTGACCTATCTCATCCTCCTTGTTACGATGGTCTACGGCCCCATCGCCGCTATGCTGGTCGAACTTTTCCCGACACGCATTCGGTACTCTGGTCTATCGTTGCCCTACCACATCGGCAACGGATGGTTCGGGGGCCTAATGCCCGCCACCGCCTTCGCAATCTCGGCGCAGACTGGGTCGGTGTATGGCGGCTTGTGGTACCCAATCGTCATCGCGCTGGCTACGGTGGTGATCGGCCTTATCTTCGTGCCGGGTGGGACCCACAAAAAAGACATCTTCGCGGACGATTCAGCACGTTGATGCTAATTTGCGGGCCGGAAAGAAACTTCTGGCCCGCATACTTTCAGACGACAATTTTCGCAGCAGAGGACGTCATGCCCGAACAGGAATCACAACATCTTGTTTTGGTCGTTGAGGATGACGACAGTATCGCAACCGCGCTGGAATTTGTCGTCGGGCGCGAGGGACACCGTTTCGCTCGTATTGCCGATGGCGCAAATGCAGTTGAAGCGATCCGCAGCATGCGGCCCAGGATAGTCCTGCTGGACGTGATGCTTCCAGGACGTTCGGGTTATGAAATCTGCCGTGAAGTTAGAGAAGATGCGATGCTAGGCAGTGTCCGCATCGTCATAATGACCGCGCAGGGTTCGGCGACGCAACAGGCCCGCTCGATGAGCCTTGGTGCCAATGCCTTTTTGCCAAAGCCATTCGAACTCGGGAAACTTCGCGACATTATTCGAGAGCAAATTGGCCCGGGCTAACCACGGTAGGGTCGCGCTTAAGATCTCCAGTAGCTGCGCACAATTAGTGCCAGGGTCAGGATTGCGGCCAAGATAACCGCATTTGCCAAAAATCCAATGCTGATTTCTGCCCAGCCTGATGCGCCCCGAGTGGTTGGAATGATTACCGCGACAAAAATTCCGCCAGCCACTAGCGGGAGAAGCTTTCCCGTCGCGCTCGCCGTTCTCCACGTCGTGTAGACGAGCGCTACAAGGAGGCCGATGCGGAATACATCTGTTATCTGGGAGAGGAAAAGGGCAAGCAATAGGCTTCTCACTGTTAGATCGCCGCACTGAGAGAGGGGGCCGCTACCAACAGAGCCTAGTCGCGCTTTTCGACGGGATCAATGCGATAACAATCCCCATCCATTAATCGTACAAGCCCACTTAGGAGTTGTTGGGCTTTATGTTGGGTAAAGAGCAACAAACATGAAATTATTCTTTGAAATCAATTGTACTTGGCGGATGTTGTCTCCGCCATGTGTGCTACTCCCTTGTTTCTCGTTTTCCGTCCCCCGCGAGTCGGGAAAACGGCCCCTCCTGTTACGCTGAAACTCGCCCCACGATGTCGGCCAGCATGGCGCGGACAGCGGCGATGGACCCCATCGCCGGCACCCGTTCCAGTACGGACTGTGCATCGTAATGCGCGATCAGCGGTGCCGTCTGGGCGTGATAGGCTGCAAGCCTTTCGCGCACAGTTTCGGCGTTGTCGTCGGCCCGCCGGTTGAACGTCGTGCCGCCGCATTTGTCGCAGGTCCCCGCCTGGGCGGGCTGCTTGAACTGGTCGTGATAACCTTCACCACAGGAGGCGCAGGTCGTGCGGCCCGAAACCCGGGCAACCATCGCCTCGTCATCCACCTCAAGGCTGACGGCGGCGGTAACGCGCTGGCCGGCCTTGGCAAGCAGGGTATCCAGCGCCGCCGCTTGTCCCGCGGTGCGCGGAAAGCCGTCCAGGATGATGCCGCGCGCGACATCGGGCTGCGCGATCCGGTCCTTCAGGATCGCCAGCACGATGTCGTCGGACACGAGTTGTCCCGCCTCCATCACACCCTTGGCCTTGCGTCCCGCCTCGGTGCCGGCGGCAACAGCGGCGCGCAGCAGATCACCGGTCGAAAGCTGGACCAGACCAAAGTCCTGTTCCAGCATCCGGGCCTGCGTGCCCTTGCCTGCGCCGGGCGGACCCAGAAGGATAAGGACCGGGGCCACGCGCCTCAGACCTTGTTCATCCGGTTGGCGATCAGATCGTCGACCACCAAAGGATCGGCCAATGTGCTGGTGTCGCCCAGGGCGGCAAAGTCGTTCTCGGCGATCTTGCGCAGGATGCGGCGCATGATCTTGCCGGAGCGGGTTTTCGGCAGCCCCGGCGCCCACTGGATGAGGTCGGGTTTGGCGATCGGGCCGATCTCGTTCCGCACCCAGGCTTCCAGCTTCTTGCGCAGGTCCTCGGTCGGCTCGATGCCCTTCATCAGGGTGACATAGGCATAGATGCCCTGCCCCTTGATGTCGTGCGGGTAGCCAACCACGGCGGCCTCGGCGACCGCCTCATGCGCCACAAGGGCGGATTCCACCTCGGCCGTGCCCATCCGGTGGCCGGAGACGTTGATGACGTCATCCACGCGGCCGGTGATCCAGTAATAGCCGTCCGCATCGCGGCGGCAGCCGTCGCCGGTGAAGTAGTACCCTTTGTACTGGCTGAAATACGCTTCTTCAAAGCGCTTGTGGTCGCCCCACAGGGTGCGCATCTGGCCGGGCCAGCTGTCGGTGATGCACAAGACACCTTCCGTCTCGGTCTCGGTCTGAACCTTGGCCGTGGCGGGGTCCAGCACCTCCAGCTTCACGCCAAAGAAAGGTTTGGTGGCGGAGCCCGGTTTCTGCGGGATCGCACCCGGCAAAGGCGTCACGATATGGCCGCCGGTTTCGGTCTGCCAGAAGGTGTCGACGATTGGAATCGCGCCCTTTCCGACATGGGTGTGATACCAGTTCCATGCCTCGGGATTGATCGGCTCGCCCACTGTTCCCAACAGCTTCAGGCTGGATAGGTCGTGCTTTTCGACCCATTCAGGCCCCAGGGCCATCAGGCTGCGAATGGCGGTCGGCGCGGTATAGAACTGGCTGACCTTGTGCTTGGCGATGACTTCCCAAAAGCGGCCCGCGTCGGGAAAGGTGGGCACGCCTTCGAACATGATGGTCGTGGCACCATTCGCCAGCGGCCCATAGACGATATAGCTGTGCCCCGTCACCCAGCCGACATCCGCCGTGCACCAGAAAACGTCGCCGTCATGATAGTCAAAGGTCAGCTGATGCGTCATCGCGGCATAGACAAGGTATCCGCCGGTGGTATGCACCACGCCCTTCGGTTTGCCGGTGGAGCCCGAGGTATACAGGATGAACATCGGATCCTCGGCGCCGACCTCGACATAGGGGCAATATGGCTTGGCGGCGGCCATCTCGGCGGTCAGGTCATAGTCACGGCCCTCGGTCCAGCTGGTCTGGTCGCCGGTGCGCTTGACGACCAGCACCCGGACGCGGTCGTTCACATGCAGCATGGCCTTGTCGGTATTGTCCTTGAGGCCGGTCTTCTTGCCGCCGCGCGGTGCCCAGTCTGCGGTGATGACCAGCTTTGCGTCGCAGTCATTGATGCGATTTGCCAATGCGTCGGGTGAAAAGCCCCCGAACACGATGGAATGGATCGCGCCGATCCGCGTACAGGCCAGCATCGCATAGGCCGCCTCCGGGATCATCGGCATGTAGAGGACCACACGGTCGCCCTTGGTCACGCCATGCGCCTTCAGCACGTTGGCCAGTCGGCAGGTCTGCTCCAGCAGTTGGGCATAGGTGATGTGCTGCGCCGGTTCCTTTGGATCATCGGGCTCCCAGATGATCGCGGTCTGGTTGGCACGCGTCAGCATGTGGCGGTCGATGCAGTTGGCAGAGACGTTCAGATGCCCGTCCTCGAACCACTTGATCGAGATGTTGCCGGGCGCAAACGACGTGTTCTTGACGCGGGTATAGGGCTTGATCCAGTCGATCCGCTGGCCCTCTTTGTCCCAGAACGCTTCCGGATCTGCGACCGAGGCACTGTACATCTGCGCGTAGAGTTCTGGCGTCACATGCGCCTTGGCAACGAAATCTTCGGACGCCGCAAAGACGCCCTTTGCATGACTGTGTTCCAACATCTGTCCCCTCCTGGTGCTGCGCGGCCCATCTGACCTGCGACAGCAATTGTGCCGCGGCGGGTGAGGGCCTCTTCACCATCCCGTGAACATTTTACTACAATTTGCAGTTTTTCGTAACCCCTAACAAAGATTGATTTATTCTGTAAATTCATTGACCAAATGCGCAAATATATTGAAAATCGATGCGGACGATCTCGGATGAAATCACACGTTTACAAATTGTTGATGATTTACACGGTCCAGGCCTGTGGCTTTTGGCCAGTGCGACCCCGCCGGAGGCGCAACCGAAGGACGCACCGACCTTGGCTCGCGTCTGTCTCCCGCCCAAGCGGTGACACGGGTTGATTCGCGCCGGTTGCCTTCTTGCAAGCCGCGTCCTAGCTCTGGCGAGCACCCATTTCGCGGTCCCTGGACGAAGCATGCAAAAGACGGATCCGGTTCAGCCCGCCGACCAGGGCGCCCGCGCCCTGGCATTGGCGCTATTGTCCGGTGCAGGTTTTGCGGCGCTGGCCGTCCTTGATCCGGTGACCGGCGCGCCGGCCATCAGCCGTATCGCATTCGCGCGCGACCCCACGGGCATGCCCCTGTCCCTGATCTCGTCGCTCAGCGCGCATCATGCTGCCTTGCGTGCCAATCCCGCCGCCGCAATCATGGTCGGTGAACCGGGGCCCAAAGGCGACCCGCTGACGCATCCGCGGCTGATGCTGCAGGTTTCGGCCAGTTTCATTCCGCAAGGCGATCCCGCCCATGCCGGTCTGCGCGACCATTGGCTGGAGCGGCATCCCAAGTCCAAACTCTACATCCACTTTGCCGATTTCGGCTTTGTGCGGTTTGCGGTGACTTCCGCGATGCTCAATGGCGGGTTTGGCAAAGCTTTTCGCATCGCCCCGGAAGATCTCGCCTGAAAGACGAAAGGGGCGGCCAAAGCCGCCCCTTTCCCGAATTCTTGCAAGCCGACGTCAGGTCGGAATGTCCATCCGCAAGACAACCGTCACCTTGCCCCTGACCGCCTCGCCCCAGCGCAAGGTCGCCTGGTTGCCTTGGGGGCCGGTCCCCACGGTGGCGTTCGGCTGCACATAGCGGGCGGCGTTCGCGGCATTCGTGATGGACCCCTCGGGCATCACTGCCTCGACCATCCGGACCCTGCCGCCAAAGGGCAGAAATGCCGATGCGTCGATTGTCCAGGGGTCTGCGGCGGTGTTCTGCGTATGGCTGATGCGGATCGGGTTCATGATCGACTGGCCGACCTGGTTAAAACTGTTGCCATCCACCCGCACGTTCCGCGCCTTGGTCATGTCCAGCGTGGAGAGCGTGGTATCCACCATCTCGACCCGGTCGGCCGAGGTGTTGAAGACGCGGAAGCTGTTCCCGATAAGCGAAAACCCGTTCAGGAAATGGTCCGGCCCATAAGGCTTGATCACGATCCAGCGGAAGAAGGTCGCCACGTTCGATGCAATGAACACGTTGCCGACGATGTTCAGCCCACCGAACGAAAACTCATTGTTGAATTCGGGAAACGCGTCATGTTCGTTGCCCCATTCGACAAAGCAGTTGTCGACATAGTTGCCGGTCACCACGGTGCTGACATTGGTCTGGGTAAAGACCAGACCCGCACGGCGGACCCCCGACACTTCGTCATCGCCCTGGAAAAAGTGGTTGCCCAGGATCAGGTGGCCGGTCCCGTTCATGATCGCGAAATGGGCAAACCGGACAACCCGGTTGTTGCGGATCTTGGCATCGTTGGCATTCACGTTCAGCGCGATCGATGTCCTGGCCTGCGCCGGCAGCGTCTGTTCGTTCGACAGGAACTGGCATTGATCGATGAACATGCCCTGGCACCCGGTTCCCGATGACGTGATGCCACGATCAAGGGGGGTGTTCAGCGTGCAATCCGCGACGCGGAACGTGCCGCCTGCCGTCGGCAGCAAGATCCCGGAGGCGACGCCGTTGCATTGCAGTTCCACGGCTTCGATCTCGAACCTTGTCAGCAATGCAAAGCCGCTGAAATCCAGCATGTAGCGGAACCGGCGGAACGTGTAGCTGCGGGTTCCGGCAGCGCCCCAAAGCGGCTGGCTCAACGTGACGGTGCCCGCGCCGACGTTCTTGGCCGTCACATAGACTTCTCGCCCGACGCCCGTGCCGATCACCAGCGCGCCGACCGGAATGTTGGCAACGTTGACCACCCCCGTCAAAGTCGTCGTCGCCGTTGACG
This sequence comes from Rhodobacterales bacterium, assembly GCA_031426185.1. Lineage (GTDB taxonomy): Bacteria > Pseudomonadota > Alphaproteobacteria > Rhodobacterales > Rhodobacteraceae > JAJNPS01. Next base: position 8,675 of record JANPKV010000418.1, read on the forward strand.
GCGTGTAGGTCGCGACCGAAGTCACGTTCGTCGCGGTCCAAGCGGGGCCCGACACTGCGTTCAGGAACCCGTTCATGATGATGCGGCGCTGCGAAAAGGTATCCAGCCCGCCTATTGCCGCGATATCCAGCGGCTCGGTCAGATCCACTCGCCGGCCCGACAGATCAAAGGCGACGTGATCGGTAAAATAGAACAGCGATTGCAGCGCCTTGCGAAATCCCGCCAGCTCGCCGCCAAAGGCGCCGGCATAGGTGTCCAGGTCGTAGTTCCGCGTGCAGGCCAGGCGGAATTGCTCCGGCATAGACAGGGTGCCCTCGAACCGGACACGCGAATTCAACGTGAGATCGCCGTTGATCAGATAGGTCCCGGTCGACACCAGAATGCTGCGCCCCGCCGCCGCGACGTCCGCCGCCACAAAGGCCGCCAGGTCATCGGCCACGCCATCGCCGATCGCGCCATAATCGCGCACATCGACCCAGTCCATCATCTTGCGGTGAAACACTTCGGTGACATCCTCGACCACCACATCGTCGATGCGCACCACGCCGCCGTTCGCTCCGGTCAGGTCCAGTCCGATATGCGCATAGACCGGCGTGGTGCCCCAGACCAGATCAACGCCCTGGCGACTGCCAGACCCGATGATCGCCTGTACCGTTACAACCTGGCCGTAAGCGGTCAGCTGAACCTCGGCACCGGTCTGCGGCACGGTGCCCACATTCGTCGAGGTGATGCTGCCGGCCCAGGCCGCGATCCGGACCGCGGGCAGATTGCCGGATACCGCCTTCACGCGTGCCGTGACGCGCAGATACATGCCCGGCTGGAACGGCGTCTGTGCAAAGGACCGGACCTTTTGCGTCGTCGATGCCTTTTGCAGTTCCAGGCAGCCGCCGAAATCCTGATCATTGGTGACCAGCGCCACGTTGGGCTGGCCTTGATAGGCCGGATCGCCTGGCACGCCGTTGCCGCTCGACCACAGGGTCAAGCCCGCCGAAAACGGCGGCGGCATCAGCACCAGACCGTCAGTAATTGCCTTGTTCATCGCGTCATGCCCTCGCCTCGGTTGCCGATCCGCGCCGAGGCTCTGGCATCAGAAAACTGCCAGCCGGTCCCGCGACGCGATGGGCGAAAGGGTTAGCAACCAGCGATTAACCAAGGTTCAGGGCGCCGCGCGCTCCACGCGGCTTGCCCGCAACGGGTTCAGGCACCGATGTCGGGCGAGG
>JANPKV010000419.1:0-7377 GCA_031426185.1 Rhodobacterales bacterium
GCCGGACGATACTTCGTTCGCGGCCTGATGGCCGGCAGCGTGAAGGGCTGAACTGATGGGCTTTCTCGACATCACACATGTGACCAAATCCTATGGCAGCGTCAAAGTGCTGCACGAGGTGGATATCGAGGTGCAGGAAGGCGAGTTTCTGGTCCTCGTCGGTCCCTCGGGCTGTGGCAAGTCCACGCTTTTGAACATGATCGCGGGGCTGGAGGGGATCTCGTCGGGCGAGATCTCGATCAAGGGCCGCGTGGTGAACGGCGTGCATCCGTCCAAGCGCAACATCGCGATGGTGTTTCAAAGCTATGCGCTTTACCCCAACATGACGGTCGGCCAGAACATGACCTTTGGTCTGGAAATGCACGGCGTGCCAAAACCGGAGCGGGATCAGGCTTTGACCAAGGTCGCCAAACTGTTGCAGATCGAACAGCTTCTGGACCGCAAGCCCGGCCAGCTGTCGGGCGGACAGCGTCAGCGCGTGGCGATGGGCCGTGCGCTGGTGCGCAATCCGGACGTGTTCCTGTTTGACGAACCGCTGTCGAACCTCGATGCGAAACTGCGCGTCGACATGCGGACCGAAATCAAGAAGCTGCATGAAAAGCTGCGCACCACGATCGTCTATGTGACGCATGACCAGATCGAAGCGATGACACTCTCGACCCGGATCGCGGTGATGTATGCGGGGTATGTCCAGCAGCTGGGCACGCCCAAGGAGATTTACGACACGCCTGCCAATGTCTATGTGGCGACCTTCATGGGCAGCCCGGCGATGAATGTACTGCCGTCGACGGTGGTGGTGCAGAACGGCGTCCCGTTTGCGCGCATCACCGATGCGCATGGGGCTGAGGTTTTGCTGAAGTTTGCCCAGGCGAACATGGCGGCATGGGACGGCAAGGCGATCCTTCTGGGCATCCGGCCCGAGGCGATCACCGATCCCGAAGGTGCCGACCGCAATTCGAAAACCATCGTGCCTTTGCGCAACCAGATCGGCGTGATCGAACCGGCGGGCGCGGATACCTACGTCACGATGGTGCTGTCAGGCAAGGACTGCGTTGCGCGGATGCGGGCGGACGTGAATGTCGGTCCGGGCGAGGTCTTTGACTTTGCGGTCAACATGGAAAAGGCCGTGGCGTTTGATCCCAAGACCGAAGAGCGCATCCGTCCATGACTGCCGCCGACGTCATCATCATCGGGTCCGGCATGGGTGGGGCGACGCTGGCCGCTGCCCTGGCCCCGACCGGCAAGCGCATCCTAATCCTGGAAAAGGGCGAGGTGTTGCGCCCGTCATTGGCCGACCGGGACGCGGGCGTGATCTTTGGCAAAGGCCATTTCCGCCCGAAAGAGACCTGGTATGACGGCAAGGGGCGTCCCTTCAACCCGGGCAACTATTACAATGTCGGCGGCAATTCAAAGTTCTACGGGGCCGTCCTGTTGCGATACCGGGCCGAGGATTTTGCCCCCATCCAGCATCTGGAGGGCACAACCCCCGGCTGGCCGATTAGCTACGACGATCTGGAGCCGCATTATCAGCGCGCCGAGACGATGTATCAGGTGCGCGGCCAGCTGGGCGAGGACCCGTCGGAACCGCGCCACTCGGGTACCTACCCGCATCCGCCCGTGCCGGACGAACCCGCCATTGCCGACCTGCGGCGACGGTTGCGGTCGGTCGGGCTGCATCCGGCATCCTTGCCCCTCGGCGTCGATATCGAGCATTGGCTGCGCGGCGGGCAGACGACCTGGGATGCCTATCCCAACACCACGGGCGGCAAGATGGATGCCGAAACCATCGGGATCGCCAAGGCCCTGACGCATCCGAACGTGACCTTGCGGACGGGCAGCGAAGTGACGCGGCTGATCGCGGACGCGGCGGGTAGGATCACGGGGGTGGAGGTCGGGGACGAAACGCTGCAGGCACCGCTGGTCGTGCTTGCGGCGGGGGCAGTGCAATCGGCGGTGCTGCTGTTGCGCTCGGGCTTGGGCAATTCATCGGATCAGGTCGGCCGCAACTTCATGAACCACAACACCAGTGCCGTGCTGGCGATCCATCCTTTGCGGCGGAACCCCTCGGTCTATCAAAAGACGCTGATGGTGAATGACTTCTATCTGTCGGGCGGGCCCCAAAATGCGCCCATGGGCAACATTCAGCTTTTGGGAAAGATCACCGGGCCGATCCTTGCGTCGCAAACGGCAATTCCCGCTTTTCTTGCGGGCATGATCGCGCGGCGGACGGTGGACCTTTACGCGATGTCCGAAGACCTGCCTGATCCCGAAAGCCGGATCATGCTGCACGGGGACCGCATCGTGATGGACTGGCGGCAAAAGAACTGGGCCGCGCATCTGGCCTTTGTGGCCAAGCTGAAAGGGCTGTTGCGCCGGGCAGGCTTTCCTGTCGTGCTGTCGCGACCGTTCGACAGTCGCACGCCGTCGCATCAATGCGGCACCGCGCGGATGGGGCGTGATCCGGCAACCAGCGTGGTCGATACCTACTGCCGCAGTCACGACCATCCCAATCTTTTCATCACCGACGCGTCGGTGCTGCCGACCTCGGCGGCGGTCAACCCGGCGCTGACGGTTGCGGCGCTGGCGCTCAGGACGGCGGACCACATCAAGGCGACCGATCTTGCAGGCTGAAAGGGTGCTCTGATGGCGGAAGGTTTCGACATCATCGTCGTTGGCGGAGGCTCGGCAGGGGCCGTGGTTGCGGCGCGCCTGTCCGAGAACCCGGCCGTGAAGGTTCTGCTGCTGGAGGCGGGTGGCAGCGACCGCCACCCCTTTTATCACCTGCCCGCCGGTTTTGCCAAAATGACCAAGGGGATCGGCAGCTGGGGCTGGGATACGGTTCCGCAACGGCACATGCGAGACAAGGTGTTTCGCTATACCCAAGCCAAGGTCATCGGCGGCGGTTCGGCAATCAACGCGCAGATCTACACGCGCGGCAGTGCGCAGGACTATGACGACTGGCGGCAGATGGGATGCACCGGCTGGGGCTATGACGACGTCCTGCCCTATTTCCGCAAAGCCGAGGACAACGATACCCACGACAATCTCTATCACGGCAAGGGCGGCCCGCTGGGCGTCAGTCAACCTGCGGCGCCCCTGCCCGTCTGCGAGGCCTATTTCAAGGCGGCTGGCGAAATGGGCATCCCCCGCAACATGGACATCAACGGCGAAAAGCAGGACGGCGTCTGTTATTATCAGTTGAACCAGCGCAATGCCCGGCGGTCGTCCGCCGCAATGGCCTATCTCGCGCCGAACCGGCAGCGGGGAAACCTGACTGTGCGATTGGGCGCGCAGGTGCGGCGCTTGATCGTCGAAAGCGGGCGGGCCACGGGCGTGGAAATGATGGACGGCACGCGGCTGATAGCTGCGTCCGAGGTGGTCGTGTCATCTGGGGCGGTCGGTACGCCGCGCCTGCTGCAACTGTCGGGAATTGGGCCTGCGGAGCAGTTGGCAGGTCTGGGCATTCAGGTGGTGATGGACCGCCCGCAAGTGGGCGAAAACCTGCAAGACCATCTTGACCTTTATTGCATCGCCGAGCTGAAGGGTCCCTACAGCTATGACCGCTATGCCAAACCGTGGTGGGCAGCACTGGCGGGCCTGCAATACCTTTTCCAGCGCAAGGGGCCGGGCGCCTCGTCGCTGTTTGAAACGGGCGGGTTCTGGTATGCCGATCCGTCGGCACGCTCTCCCGATCTGCAATTGCATCTGGGGCTGGGGACCGGGATCGAACATGGCGTTGCCTCCATGCCGCAAGGGGGGATTACGCTGAATTCCTGCTATCTGCGGCCTCGGTCGCGCGGGACTGTCCGCCTGCAAAGCGCCGATCCGGCCCGGGCGCCCCTGATCGACCCGAATTACCTGGCCGACCCACTTGACCGCGAGATGTCGATCCGGGGGTTGCAGCTGACGCAGAAGATCCTGGCGCAACCGGCGCTGCAGGACTTCATTCTAGCACAGCGCCTGCCGGGGCCTGAGGTCAAGACCGATGCTGACTATTTCGACTTCATCTGTCAGCATTCGAAAACGTCGCACCATTGTGCGGGCACCTGCCGGATGGGTCCGGACGACGCGGCGGTGGTGGACATCCGTCTGCGGTTCAAGGGCATCGCAGGCCTGCGGATCGTCGACAATTCGATCATGCCGACGGTCATTTCGTCCAACACCAACGCCGCCGCCATCATGATCGGCGAAAAGGCCGCCGACATGATCAAACAAGACCAGGGAGCCTGACACCGATGATCCGCCACATTGTCCTGATCAAGTTCAACACCGGGCTGTCCGCCGCCGAGATCGACGATATCTTTGCCGAACTGCACGCCATCAAAAGCAAGGTGCCGGGCGTCATCGCGATCACCTCGGGACGCAGCGAAAGCCCCGAAAAGATCGAGCGTGGCTATCTGCACGGCTTTGTCGCGGACTTTGCCGACTGGGGGGTCTTGCAGGCCTATCAGGACCACCCCGACCACAAGAGGTTGGGGGCCCGGCTGGTGGCCAATGCCGTGGGCGGCATAGACGGCATACTCGTCTTTGACCTGGAGGTTGCGCCCTGAGGTGAAGCGCCGCACTATTCGGTTCCGCGGATGAGCAAAATCCGCCAGACTGCGCGGGGCGGCAAACGGGCCGGAAATCCAAGATGGTTGCAGGCCGATGACCGCTGACCGAAGACCGACCATCATCGACGTGGCGCTGCGGGCCGGGGTGTCGAAATCGACCGTCAGCCTTGTCTTGCAAAACAGCCCTGCCGTGCGCGAAGAGACGCGCGTCCAGGTGCGCGAGGCGATGGCCGAGATCGGCTATGTCTACAACCGTGCCGCCGCAAACATGCGGATGTCGAATGCGGGACTGATCGGTCTGGTGATCAATGACCTGCGCAATCCGTTCTTCACGGAATTTGCCACATCGCTGCAGATGGCGCTGTCGGATCGCGGCTATGCGGTGGTGATCGCCAATACCGACGAAGACCCGCAGGTGCAGGCGAAAACCGTGGGGACCATGGTCGAACATGGGGTATCTGCCTTTATCATCTCGCCTGCCTACGGGGATGTGTCGGCCACGTTCGATGCCATCCTGCGGGCCGGGCTGCCGGCGATGCAGGTGCTGCGAAAGGTCGATCCCCGGACCGATCTTTTGCCCTTTGCGGGGCCCGACTACCGCAACGGCAGCCGCATCGCGACGCAGCATCTGCTGGATCAGGGCGCGCGGCGGATCGCGTTTGTGGGCGGGCTGGAGGGGCGGGCCGTGACACAGGAACGCCTGTCGGGCTATCTTGAGGTGCTGCAGGCGGCGGGCATCGCACCGCTGATCCTTGCCGGCAGGTCCAGCCGCGCCTTTGGCCGCGACATGGCGCACAGGCTCGCGCAGGACCATCCTGACTGCGATGCGGTCTTGTGTTTCAACGACCTTGTGGCGCTTGGCGTGCTTGCGGGGTGCAATGCGCTGGGACGCCGGGTCGGGGATAGCTTCATGGTGGTGGGGTTCGACGACATCGAGGACGCGGCACAGGCCTATCCCACCCTGACCACAGTGCGCTGCGACGTGGCGGGGTTCGGGCGGGCGGTGGCGGCGACGATTCTGGATTGGCTGGAGAACGGCACCCTTCCCGAACCGGAGCGCCGCTCGCCGGTGGAACTGATCGTGCGGCAGTCGAGCCGGGCCGGCACCTGAGCACGATCAGGACAGCGAAGCCGACATTTCCCTGACGCGTTCCTTCGGCGCGCGCGCTCCGGCGTGGCGCAGGATTTCGGCCGAAAGCCTTTGGCCAGCCGCGATGGCGCGCACAGGTGTCAAGCCCATGAGACGCCCCGACAGATAACCTGCATTGAACGCGTCGCCCGCCCCGGTCGTATCGCGGATGTCGCCCACCGCGGGGGTTGCAACGGTGCCGCCCGCGTCACCTGTCTGATAGGCTACAGCACCTGGTCCGTTCTTGACGATCACTTCGCCTGCCCCTGCCTGCAGATGTCGTGCAACCGTCGCGGCAGGCGTAGCGTCGCCCCAGAGGCTTGCCTCGTCATCAAAGCTGGGCAAGGCGATGTCGGTCTGGGCCAGCATCGCCGCGACCGCCGCGCGGGCTTCGTCCGCTGACGTCCAAAGCCGAAGACGGATGTTGGGGTCAAACGAGACCACCGCGCCCTTGGTCCGGGCGGTCGCCAGAACGTCGAGCAGGACCTTGCGGGCATCGGGAGACAGGATGGCAAGGGTGATGCCTGACAGATGAACGAGACCCACCTGCCCGACGGCCTTTTCCAACGCTGCGCGGTCATCTGCCAGCCCTCTGGCGGCAGAGACGCTGCGCCAGTAGTGAAAGCTGCGCTCCACCCCGTCCAAAGCGATGAGGTAAAGACCCAAGGTCCGGTCGGGATCGCGCGAGATGCCGGATGTCTCAAGCCCATCGGCGGCAAGCTCGGCCACGAAGTCGTCCGACAGCTTGTCCTGGCCGATGCGGGTGACATAGCCAACCTCTGCGCGGTCCCCCAGCAACTGCGCCATGTGCCACGCGGTGTTGAACGTGTCTCCGGCATAGGCGCGCGCATAAAGCCCGTCGCCGACCGGGGCCAGTTCCACCATCGCCTCGCCGATGGCGATGACCTTGTTATTGCGGATGGTCAGCACTTGTCATCCTGTTGGTAGATCGCCCCGGTCAACCAGTCCGGCCAGTCGCGTTCAAAAAAGGATCTCGCGGCTTCATCGAGGCGGCGGTTGGCGCGCGTCGCAACCTCCATCTTGCCGCCGGTCATGCGTAGCACAAGCTGCGCGTCCCGATGCGCCGGATTTTCCTTGCGGAACCGGTAGGTTTCAAGCGGCCCGTGGGCGGTATCGGGCAGGGACGCGCCGTCGGGGTCGCAGATCGCCCGCGCGCCCCGGCTGCCGCCGCCGTGGCGGATGTAGTGATCAAGCGCTGTCAGGACCGCCTCGGACGCCAGGGCCATATGGTGGCGCTGCACAGCGCGGGCGGCGTCGTTTGTGCGGTCAAGGGCGATGCCCGAGGCGGCAATGTCCGCGTTGAGCTGGCGCGCCTCGCCCAGCGCCCGCGCCACTGCCTGCGGGGTACACAGGATACCGGCGTGGTCGCTCATCCGGGCCTGTACGGTGTCGCGCAGGATTTGCGGGGTCAGCGGGCTGCCGGGCCGCAAAAGGGCCTTGATCCGGTCGATGGCTTCGGCGGCGGTGGTCATGTCCGTCTGGACCTTGGGATGTGGCAGACTGGCGATGTGTTCTGCCGCCCGCGTTCCAAAAACCTGCCCCGCGTTCAGCGCCGCGCCACCGGGTCGCGTCACGCCGTGGGTCCCCGCCGCTTCGCCGATTGCATAGCATCCGGGCAGCGAACTGCGGCCCCAGACATCGACGGCGATGCCGCCGTTCATGTGCTGGTGGTTG
>JANPKV010000420.1:0-4529 GCA_031426185.1 Rhodobacterales bacterium
ACTGGTGCGGCTGGATGCGGCGACCGGCGAGGCGATCTGGTCCGTCGACATGCCCTATTTCGAGAACGACAAGCCCAAGCGGCGCAAGGGCATCTTTGCCCATTATGGTCCGGTTCTGGCGGGCGGTCGGCTGGTCGTGGCGTCCTCGGACGGTCTGTTGCGGTTCTTCCGGCCGGAGGATGGGGCCCTGCTGTCGACGCTGGACATCCCCGGCGGGGCCGCGGGCCAGCCTGCCTTGGCGGGGGGCACCATCTATGTGGTCGGCGGCAACGGACAACTTCACGCTTTCCGTTGACCCCTGCGCGGTGTATGGGCTGCGGCTTGTCACCGACGGACTGATGCCATGAGCTTTACCCTCGCCATCGTGGGGCGCCCGAATGTGGGCAAATCGACCCTGTTCAACCGCCTTGTGGGCCGCAAGCTTGCGCTGGTCGATGACCAGCCCGGCGTCACGCGCGATTTGCGCGAGGGCGATGCAAAACTGCACGACCTGCGCTTTACCGTGATCGACACGGCGGGGTTGGAGGAGGTTACCGACGACAGCCTTCAGGGCCGCATGCGCCGGCTGACCGAACGCGCGGTGGAAATGGCCGATATCAGCCTGTTCCTGCTGGATGGTCGTGTCGGGGTGACGCCGACGGATGAGGTGTTTGCCGACATCCTGCGCAAAAAGGGCGCGCGGGTGATCCTTGGCGTGAACAAGGCCGAGGGCAAGGCCGGGGACGCCGGCGCGCTGGAGGCGTGGTCGCTGGGACTGGGAGAGCCCGTGCGCCTGTCGGCCGAACATGGCGAGGGGATGGATGACCTTTACCACATCCTGCGCCCGCTGGTCGGCGAGTTCGCGGAACGCGAATCCGAAAACGCGCCCGAGGTCGACATCGACCTGTCAGAGGCGGATGCCGAGCAGGACGTCACGGGGACCGAACATTATCCGACCGCGAAAAAGCCGCTGCAGATCGCGGTGATCGGTCGGCCCAATGCGGGCAAGTCCACGCTGATCAACAAGATCCTCGGCTATGACCGGCTGCTGACCAGCCCGGAGGCCGGCACCACGCGCGACGCTATTTCGGTGCGCGCCGAATGGCAGGGCACCCCGATCCGCATCTTCGACACGGCGGGTATGAGGAAAAAGTCGAAGATATTTGAAAAGCTTGAGAAACTCAGCGTATCCGATGGTATCCGCGCGGTCCGTTTTGCCGAAGTGGTCGTGGTCTTGCTGGACGTCGAGATCCCGTTCGAGGTGCAGGATCTGCGGATCGCCGATTTTGCCGAAACCGAAGGCCGTGCGGTCGTCGTGGCCGTCAACAAGTGGGACCTTGAGGACGACAAGCAGGACAAGCTGGCCGAGCTGAAGGAAATGTTCGAACGCCTGCTGCCGCAATTGCGGGGCGCGCCGCTGATCACGGTCAGCGCCAAGACGGGACGTGGCCTTGACCGCCTGCATGACGCGATCCGCAAGGCGCATGACGTGTGGAACCGCCGGATTGCCACCAACCGCCTGAATACCTGGCTGGGGGCGATGACCGAGGCGCATCCGCCGCCCGCCCCCGGAGGCCACCGCATCAAGCTGCGCTACATCACGCAGGCCAAGACCCGGCCTCCCGGCTTTGTGATCAAGTGCAGCCGCCCCGACGAACTGCCAGAAAGCTACAAACGCTATCTTGTGAACGGGTTGCGCGATCATTTTGACATGCCGGGGACGCCGATCCGACTGTATTTCCGCAGTCAGGGCGACCAGAACCCGTGGAAGGAACGCAAGTTCCACACGCCAAGCCGCCTGCGCAAGCACAAGGAAAAGAATACCGGGCAGTAGGGATCAGGCGCGCTTGCGCAGAGCCAGCAGCAGCAAAGCCATCACCGCGATGCCCGATGCCGCGATGACGGCCACGGTCATGCTGGAGGCACGATTGGCCCAGATCACGCCGCCAAGCGCCCAGATCACGGTCAGCCCGTAAACCGGCATGGCGGGTTTGCGCATCTGGACTGTGACCGCGATTGCCAGCACCAGCGCCAGCATCGCCACGGCAGCTACCAAGTCGGGCAGGTATCCATCGCGCGCCAGAACCACCCCGAGTGCTACTGCGGCGGCAGCCGACACCCAGCCTGCCAGCATCGCGATGGGGGCAGACAGCATCCAGCGGTCGGGCTGTGTCGGGGTGCGCAGGAACGCGCCCAAGGCCGCCACCAGCATCGCCCAGATCACCAGCGTGGCCGTCCGCGGATAGTCAGGCGAGACCGCCAGCCACAACGCGCCCAGAAGGGCCGCCGCGATCAGCCACAGGCGCGGAGCGTCCCATTCGGGCACGTCGCGCTTCAGCCAGACGCCGAACACGGCATGTGTGATCAACCAGACAAAGATCACGCCCCAGATCGCAAACGCATATCCCGCAGGCTGGATCGCGGGCCGCGCGATCTGCACCGGGAACAGCGCGGGATCGTACCCAGCCACCGGCGGGGTGATCGCAGGCGTCAGCGCAAAGCCGATCGTGACGACAAGCAGCAAGACAGCGCGGATCATGGGCGTCATTCAGTATCCTTCGGACGTTGCTCTGCCGTAGATGGCATGGTCAGACAAGATCACCCAAAGGTGTAATGCGGGTCTTGCCCCCAAGATAGGGATGCAACGCCGCAGGCAGGTCAACCGACCCATCCGCAGCCTGCCCATTTTCCAGCACCGCGATCAGGCACCGCCCCACGGCCAGGCCCGATCCGTTCAGGGTATGCACAAACTCCGGCTTGCCCCCCGGGATGCGGTAGCGCGCATTCATCCGGCGCGCCTGGAAATCGCCGCAGACGGATACCGAACTGATCTCGCGGTAGGTGTTCTGCCCGGGCAGCCAGACCTCGATATCATGCGTCTTGGTCGACCCGAATCCCATGTCGCCGGTACAAAGGACGACCGTGCGATAAGGCAGGCCAAGCTTTTCCAGGATCGCCTCGGCGCAACGCGTCATCCGGTCATGTTCGGCAAGGCTTGTCTCGGGCGTCGTGATCGACACCATTTCCACCTTTTCGAACTGGTGCTGGCGCAGCATTCCGGCTGTGTCCTTGCCCGCCGACCCGGCTTCGGAGCGGAAGCATTGGGTATGGGCGGTCATGCGAACGGGCAGGGTAGACGCGTCGAGGATCTCGCCCGCCACGGTGTTGGTCAGCGTCACCTCTGACGTCGGGATCAGCCACCAGCCATTGGTCGTCTGATAGCTGTCCTCGGCAAATTTCGGCAGCTGGTTGGTGCCGTACATCGCGGCCTCCTTGACCAGCACGGGTGTCCACATCTCGGTCAGGTCGTGTTCGGTGATGTGGGTGTCGAGCATGAACTGCGCCAATGCGCGGTGGACGCGGATGACCGCCCCTTTCAGGACGACAAAACGCGCACCCGACAGCTTGGCCGCGGTCGCAAAGTCCATGCCGGGCTTTACGCCGGGGATGTCGTAATGCTCCAGCGGCGCAAAGTCGAAATTGCGCGCGTTGCCCCAGCGGCGGATTTCCTTGTTTTCGGTTTCGTCCCTGCCGGTCGGCACCTCGTCCAGCGGCAGGTTGGGGATGCGTGATAGCGCGTCGCGCAACTCTTCGTCGAGTTCGTCCGCTCGCTTCATGTCAGCGTCTGACGCTTCTTTTCGCTCAGCTACAAGTGCACGAAGGCGTTGGAAGTCGCCTTCCACTCCGCGTGCCTTGGCCGCGCCTGCTTCTCTTGAGAGCCGGTTAATGTCTGCTTGTGCACGCTCCGCTTGAGCAATGAACTCACGTCGGATGCTGTCCAAGTTGAGAACTTCCGCAGACATCGGTGCCAGACCCCGGCGGGCAAGGGCGGCGTCAAAGGCGTCGGGCGCTTGGCGGATCAGACGGATGTCGTGCATGGGGCGGTCCGTTCGGGCATGTGGGCGGGAATGACGCCTTCATATGCAACATTGCCCGGCGCGAGGGAAGCAGGCATTGGCGCGCGCTCGGGGACGTGTATCCGCCGGGTGACTTGGCGCATCAATGGCACCGATCCCCTCTGGCATTTCCCTACCAAGTTCATATATCCGCCGCTTAACCACCTCCCGGACCTTCCGGGTAAACACCGGCGTGGGGCTCGCCTTGTCTTCTGTCGGCACCGTGGATAGGGTGCGCGACCGAAAGCGGGGTCTGACCCTTGGCCCCTTCGGACTGAAAGGACGACCATGTTCGTGACCCCCGCATTCGCGCAAGCGGCAGCCCCCGGCGTCGGCTCCGCCTTGGGATCTTTTGTCCCGCTGATCCTGATTTTCCTGATCATGTATTTCCTCTTGATCCGTCCGCAGCAGAAAAAGCTGAAGGAACATCGCGCCATGGTCGATGCGTTGCGTCGCGGCGACCAGGTCCTGACGTCAGGCGGCATCGTCGCCAAGATCGTCAAGGTGAACGAGGATGGTTATGTCGAGGCGGAAATTGCCGAAGGCGTGCGCGTCAAGATCCTGCGATCGACCATCACGCAGGTGATGTCGAAAACCGAACCCGCCGCGTGAGTCCCCGATAATGACGCCGACGCCTCTGTGGAAACGCCTGCT
>JANPKV010000421.1:0-3700 GCA_031426185.1 Rhodobacterales bacterium
GACCGATATCGGCATCAACGATGATTTCCTGCGGGATGTGGGCGCGGCCTTGGACAAGGGCGGCTCGGCGGTTTGCGTGCTGATCCGCAAGATCACGACCGACAAGGTCGCCGACCGTCTTGCCAGATTTCGCGCCAAGGGGCGCGTTGTGCAAACCTCGTTCGGCAAGGAGCAGGAAGACAAACTGCGCGCTTTGCTGGAGACGATCCATCCGATGGGCACCCCGTCCGACCAGATGGGGCTCAAGGGGCTCTGACGCTTGCGCGGCGACTTGACGACGGCCAAGGCTCCACGTCTAAGTCGCGACGATGACCGAAGCACCCGCCAGAAAGCCGCGCAAAAGGAAACCGGCCGCCGACCATGCTGCGAGACGGCCGATGATCCGCAGGATCGGACGCTGGCTGGGGCGCGGCCTGGCGGGAATTGCCGCCTTTTACGCCGTGCTGATCGTGGTGTTCAGCTTCCTGCCGCCGCCGATCAACCTTTATCAGCTTGGCGAAAGCTGGCGGCTGGGCGGCATATCCAAGGACTGGGTCCGCATCGAGGACATGGCCCCAGCGATGGGACGCTCTGCGGTTGCTGCGGAAGATGCCAATTTCTGCCTGCACTGGGGTTTTGACATTGCCGCCATCCGCGCCGTCGTCGAAGAGGGCGGCAATGGTGGCGCCTCCACGATCAGCCAGCAGACGGTCAAGAACGTGTTTCTCTGGCATGGGCGCAGCTATCTGCGCAAGGCGATGGAAGCGCTTTTGACCCCGGTCGTCGAACTGGTCTGGAGCAAGGAACGCATCCTGGAGGTTTACCTCAACGTCGCCGAATTCGGCGAAGGTGTCTTTGGCGTGCAGGCCGCCGCGGATCACTATTTCGGCGTTGAGGCGCGCGATCTGACAGCGGTTCAGGCGGCGCGCCTGGCGGCGATCCTGCCTGATCCCAAGGGCCGCGATGCCGCCAATCCGTCCTCGTTCGTGCGCCAACGCAGCCGCGCGATCCTGGCGGGGGCGGAAACGGTGGCTGCTGACGGACGCGCCGCCTGTTTTGACCGATGAGCCTGCAAGGGGATTGAATTCCGGGGGCCATCGCGGCAATGAGGGCTAAGCGTTGAGGTGACCGCCACATGAATCGTCTCTACCACGTTCCCCTGTCCCCGTTCTGTCGCAAGGTTCGTCTGACCCTTGCCGAAAAGAAGATCGAGGTGGAACTGGTCGAAGAGAAATACTGGGACCCGTCGCCCGATTTCCTGCGGCGGAACCCGGCGGGCAAGGTGCCGGTGTTGAAACTCGACACCCGCACGCTGAGCGAAAGCCAGGCGATCTGTGAATATCTCGAAGAGATTGTGCCCCAGCCGCCCCTGCTGCCCCGCGACCCAGACGGCCGTTTTGAGGTGCGCCGCCTCTGTGCGTGGTTCGATGACAAGTTCCACAACGAGGTGACGTCGAAACTCCTTTATGAGCGGGTCAACAAGAAGGTCACCGGGCAAGGCTATCCCGACAGCCGCAACGTCAAGTCTGGCTCGGCCCGGATCAAGTATCACCTCGACTACATGGCCTGGCTTTTGGACCAGCGGCGCTGGCTGGCGGGCGATGCGATGACGCTGGCCGATTTTGCGGCTGCGGCGCATCTGAGCTGTCTCGACTATATCAGCGACGTGGACTGGAACCGGCATGTGGTCTTGAAGGACTGGTATGCCAAGATCAAGTCGCGCCCGAGTTTCCGGACGCTTCTGGCCGATCAGGTGTCGGGCTTTCCGCCGTCCGCACATTATGCCGACCTGGATTTCTGAGCCAGCTGCCGGGGGCCAGCCCCCGGACCCCCGGGATATTTCGGGCAATCAGAAAGGACGCCTGGTGGAGCGGGCCTTGTCGGAGGGGTTTGCAAAGGTCGGCATCTGTCGGCCGGACGCGGTACCGCAAACGGCGGGACGGCTGCGCGACTGGCTTGGCGCGGGACATCATGGGCAGATGGACTGGATGGCCGAGCGCACGCATTGGCGTGGGGATGCGGCAGCCCTTTGGCCCCAGGCGCGGTCGGTCATCATGCTGGCCGAAGCCTATACCCCCCACAGCGATCCCACGGCTGGACTGGCCCACCCTGACCGCGGGGTCGTCAGCGTCTATGCCCAGGGGCGCGACTACCATGATCTGGTCAAGCGGCGGCTGAAACGGCTTGGCCGCTGGCTGGTGGACAAGACCGGAGCCGAGATCAAGGTCTTTGTCGACACCGCACCGGTGATGGAAAAACCGCTGGCGCAGGCGGCGGGCCTTGGCTGGCAGGGCAAGCATACCAACCTTTTGGGCCGCGACCTTGGCAACTGGGTGTTTCTGGGCGCAATCTTCACGACGCTGGACCTGCCACCTGACCAACCCGAGGTCGACCATTGTGGCAGCTGTACCGCCTGTCTTGACATCTGTCCGACAAACGCCTTTCCCGCCCCTTACCAGCTGGACGCGCGTCGGTGCATTTCCTACCTGACCATCGAGCACAAGGGGCCGGTGGACGAAGGCCTGCGCGCCCTGATGGGCAACCGTATCTACGGCTGCGATGATTGCCTGGCCGTCTGTCCCTGGAACAAGTTTGCTGTCGCCGCCACCGAGATCGGCTATCAGCCGCGCGTCGGCCTGCCCGAGCTTGCCGACCTTGCCACGCTTGACGATGCCGGGTTCCGCCATCGCTTTGCGGGCAGCCCCATCAAGCGCATCGGGCGCGACCGCTTCGTGCGCAATGTGCTGTATGCGATCGGCAATTCCGGCATGCCCGTCCTTGCGCCAGTGGCGCGTCAGCTGTGCCAAGACGCCGATGGGACCGTGGCGGATGCAGCAAGATGGGCGGTCGCACGCCTATCGACCAGAAGTCCGGACGACAGCGAGACGAAGGCAGGCCCAAGCTGACTTTCCATGCTAATATCCGCAACAGACTCATGCTTGAAGGAGGACCGTGATGGGACGACACATTGCCGACAAACGCGCGCCGTCAACCGGTGGACGGGTCAAGCACTTCCTGCGTCTTGCCCGAAAGCCGCGCGATACCTGGCACCGGCCGCATACAAAGTCGGGCGTCACGCGCCTGATGCAGTTCCTGCGAATTGCGCGAGGCCGCGAAGTCTGACGCCCCGTTCCGTCGCAAAATGGTAAGGCCGGGCCGTTTGCCCGGCCTTTTAGGTTCTTCGCGGCACAGGCTTTACGCGCGCACCAGCCGCTCATATTCCAGCGACACGCGCTTGGTCAGGTCACCGACTTCGAACATGTAATCCCCGATCTGGCCCACGGGTGTCACTTCTGCGGCGGTGCCCGTCAACCAGCACTGCTCAAAGCTTTCCAGCTCATTCGGCAGGATGTGGCGTTCGTGTACTTTGATCTGCATGTCGCGCAGCATGCCGATCACGGTCTGCCGCGTCAGGCCGTTGAGGAAGCAGTCGGCTTTCGGCGTATGCACCTCGCCGTCCTTGACGAAAAAGATGTTGGCCCCCGTCGCTTCGGCCACATAACCGCGGTAGTCCATCATCATCGCGTCTGAACAGCCCTTGGCTTGGGCCGCGTGTTTGGACATCGTGCAGATCATGTAGAGGCCCGACGCCTTCGCCTCGCAGGGGATCGTCTCGGGGGACGGGCGCTTCCACTTGGCGATGTCGAGTTTTGCGCCCTTGAACTTGGCCTCGCCGTAATAGCTGCCCCAGGTCCAGACCGCGACGGCCATGCGGATCGGG
>JANPKV010000422.1:0-6387 GCA_031426185.1 Rhodobacterales bacterium
AGGCATCTATTTTTTCCCCACTTCTTGTTTCTCGTGCGGAACTCAACACCCTAGTACCGCGTTGGGTTCCGTGAGAAACTACCACAGGGCAAAAAAAGTGTCAGGCGACATGTCAAAAAAAATCGTAGGCGACAAAGTTCCGAGCGTTCCCAAGGTGCTGCGGACAACACGGATCACAATGGCGCGGGACATCGAAGAAAACCTCAAGCGGATCTACAACGCATCGCTTGCGGATGAGGTCCCCGACAGGTTCCTCAAGCTTCTTGCAGAGCTGAAAGACAAGGAAGGCAAGTCCTAATGGCAGCCACGGGGGCAACTGGCAATTCTGCAGATCCACGCGACGATATCACCTTGCACATCAGAGATCTGCGCGCGTTTGCGATGTCATTGGCACGCAACCACGCCACTGCGGACGACCTTGTCCAGGAGACGATCGTCAAGGCGTGGTCCAACTTTGACAAATTCGCCGCCGGCACCGATTTGCGGGCGTGGCTTTTCACAATTCTTCGCAACACGTTCTTTTCGCATCACCGCAAGCTCAGCCGCGAGGTATCGGACCCTGAGGGTATCCATGCGGGCAAGCTGTCGGTGCTGCCGCAACATGACGGTCGACTGGCGCTGAGCGAGTTTCTCGTGGCGTTCAACCAACTGTCTGCCGAGCACCGCGAAGTGCTGATCCTCGTGGGGGCCAATGGATATTCCTACGAGGAAGCGGCGCAGATGATGGGTGTGGCGACCGGCACGGCCAAAAGTCGCGCCAGCCGTGCGCGCGCGCAGCTTGCATCCATCATGGGCATGGCAAGCCCGACCGGAAACCCGGTCCTGACCGAAGCAGTAACGCTGGGGGTTGTGCTGCAGTCCAGACAAGCCGTGGCATGATTCCAAAGATATGGCGCGGTCGTCTCTTGGGTCAGCTTGGCTTCAGGCTGATGACCGCGGTCGCGATTGCGCTTACACCTTTGGCACTGCTCGCATATTTTCAAACCGAAAAGCTTGAGCACGAGGCCCAGGCAAGATGGCAGTCTTCGCTGTTCGGCGATACGCTTCTGGCCGCGACTCCACAGATCGAAAAGATCAGTCGCGCGCAGGGGCTGGCCGCAGCGACCGCAGCGGCGGTAGGTCCGATCCTGTCGGACAACGCGGCCTGCATCGCATTGATGCAGGAACTGGTTTCGCTGGACGCCTCCATCACCTTTGCCGGAGTGGTTCCGGTTGATGGAACGGTGACCTGCGGCTCAAGCGGTGTCCCTCTGGACCTGAGGGATGATCCTGGTCTTGCCAAGCTGAACGAAAATCCCCGCCCGGTCATGACGGTCAGCCCGAAGGGCCGCGTCAGCGGCGAGTCCGTGCTGATCTTTTCGCATCCGATCAGGGACACCGCAGATGCCGTCACGGGCTATGTCTCGTTGTCGCTGTCGCATAAGGCGCTGCAGAGGACATCGGTTCAGTCGGGTGACAATTCCAGGCTTGGCGACCCGCTTGCGCTGGTGACCTTTGACGGCAGCGGCACCATCCTTACCACGATGTACGCACGCGATACCGTCCAGGAAAGGTTGCCGGCCGACCACACGCTGCAAAGCTTTGTCGACAAGCCGCCGACGACGTTTGTCGCCCGGACGCCGCAGGGGGATGTGCGATCCTTCGCGGTACTGCCGATTGTGTCCGGGTCGCTTTATGTCCTTGGATCGTGGCGTGCGAGCGAGGTCGTCTTTTCCCCGCTGAGCGGCGGCGTTCCGATCTGGGCGTTCCCTTTGGCGATGTGGGTGGCCAGCATGCTGGCCGCATGGCTGGCGGCAGAGCATCAGGTCCTTCGGCCGGTCAGGGCCCTGCGCAAGTCGATCACCGCCTTCGCCGGCGGCAGCCGCGTCGTGTTGCCCCCCAATCTTGCACTGGCACCGAACGAGCTGCGCGATGTGGGCGAGGCCTATGAGCGGATGATGTCGTCGGTCATCCGAGACGAGGCGGAACTGGAGAATTCGCTGCACCAGAAAGAGGTGCTGCTGCGCGAGGTTCACCACAGGGTCAAGAACAACCTCCAACTGATCGCGTCGATCATGAACCTCCAGATGCGCAAATCGGTGTCCCCCGAGGCGCGTCAGTTGCTGAAAGGTCTGCACGACCGGGTGATGAGCCTCGCGACCGTGCACCGTGAGCTGTATCAGACCAGCGGGCTGACGGATGTACAGGTGGATGAACTACTGCAGACCATCGTTGCGCAGGTTGTGCGGATGGGCGCCTCGAACAACCGTCAGGTCGAGACTCAGACAAGCTTTGATCGTATCCGCATGACGCCCGATCAGGTTGTCCCGCTGTCCTTGATCTTGACCGAGGCCCTGACGAATGCGCTGAAACATTCGGGCCAGAACGTGGACGCCAAGACGACGCTGGTGGTCTCGTTTCACCTTGCCGCACCGGGGCGTGCCGTGCTGGAGATCCTGAATTCGATGCCCGCCGCAGGCCAGCGCCCCATGCCGCGCGACGTGGAACGGACAGGGCTTGGTCACCAGCTTTTGACGGCGTTTGCGACGCAGCTGTCGGGCACGTTGGACGTGGGCGAGCGCGACGGGAACTATGCGGTGCGGGTTGAGTTTCCCCTGCAATCGACGATGGACCCCGTGGAGAACGACACGGGCGGGTGACGTCACGACCCGGACATGGGCGAGATGGGTTCGCCCTCTTTGCACGGCGGACCGGACAAGCCCATCTTGGGCGCGGGGTCTGGCGCAAGGGGTCAAGCGCGCATTGCCTTGGCCCACGGGCCACCTGAGGCTGGCGATAAAAGAGGGGCCGCAGGTTAATCCTGCGGCCCCATTTCATGCGCCCAGATTTCGGGTCGGGCGGTTGAACCATGCCTGCCGTTGGCAGACAGGTTCAACGCGATCCGGATCACTTCTGGTAATCGGGCAGGGCTTCGAGCTCTTCCTTGGTCATCGACACATAGACGCGAACTTCGCCGCCTTCGGTCTGGCGCAGGATCTGCACCTGGTCCAACGACAACGCGACGGGCTTTTCGCCCATGCCGAGGAAACCACCCACGTCGACGACCATCTGCTCGATCTGGCCATCTTCGCTGAGGATCAGCTCGCCGACTTCGCCGACATTTGCGTCCTGCTCGTCGTAGACGGTTGCACCTTGCAGCGACTCCGCGGTCAGGTCGGCGCCGCCGAAGCTGGCATAGCCTTCGCGCGTCAGCGTGTTGCCGGTCGCACCATCAGCCACCGCACCCTCGTTTTCGGTCGCGGCCTGATCGGTTGCAGCCTGATCGGTTGCGGCTTGATCAGTCGCAGCCTGGTCGGTTGCAGCCTGATCCGTCGCAGCCTGGTCCGCCGCTGCATCCGTTGCCGCGGCATCCTTGCTGGCCGTGTCCGCATTCTGGGTCGCATCCATGTTGCCCGAGGTCATCGACCATTCAGGCGCGCCCTCAAGGATCGTGCGGTCGGCATTCATCACCAGGAACCAGTCATCAGCGTTGTCTGCGGTCGCGCCGTCGGACACGAAACGCAGCGCGGTCATGTCGACTGCGACCTGACGTTCGCCCATCCCGAGGAATCCGCCGATGTCGACCAGAACAGCCTCGATGTTGCCGTCACGCGTGACGACGACGTCATTGACTTCGCCGATGTCTTCCCAGCCTTCCTGGACGCCTGCATATTCGTCTGCGTCAATTGCTGCCTCGGACGCATAAATGCGCGAGCCGATCAGGTCGGATGCACGAACTGCACCGGCAGTCATCTCGTTACGGAAAACACCCTCCTGCGCCATCGAGGGCAGGGTCATTGCGGTCAGGACCGCAGTTGTAAGCATAAGTTTTTTCATCAGAAGTCTCCAAATTCACATCGGTTAGGGCCGATCGCCCTTGCACCAATAACTGTGATCATGGCGAACGGTTCCCTGCGGCTCGTCAGCGGATCGATGTCCGGCAGGTGCGGCGTTCGCTGCGGACAACCCACCGCATTGCGAAATCAAGCTGGCGAAGACCCCGCGCCGCGCCACCGCAATAGCGAGGGCGTCGCGGTGGGCCGGTCACGTCATCAGCCCGACCAGTTTCGCGCCGCGGCGCCTCAGGCTGGATGGTGCGGGGCCGCGCCCCTTGCTTGCCGGTTGCCCGAAAAGTCCAGACGCCTTCAGGTCTGCGCGTGTCGCCAAGGGAAGCGCGCGCGCCCCGTACAGACGGATCAAAACCTCAGACGTTGGGTTGGTGGGCATGGCGTCGTCCTGCGACAGCGACGCGCGCAAGGCGGCGATGACGGCCCCGCTTTGCGCCTCGCCCAGCATCCGGAGCGACTGGGGGCCTGGGTAAAAGCTTTCTGCGCTGGCGCTTGCGGCCCACAGGATGGCATGGCGCGGCAGCAAAAGATGGTGATAGGTCACCGCGCGCACGCCGCGCGCCACACGCACGCCGGGCATTCCCGCCTCGCTCAGGTGGCGGGCGCGGACCAGTGCCCTTGTGCCGTCCGGAAGCCGGACCGTGACTGCGTGCTGCGGCGACACGCGCAAGGGGCGACTGTTGCCGATGGAGCCGGTCGCAAAATGGATCGGTCGCCAGTCCGGATGCCTGTCCAGATCGCCTGGGCCAAGCGCGCGATGCCCCGCCCAGATGACCCGCTGTGCCCCGGAACCTTGCGTCAGGACAAGGTCTCCCTCGTGGATGTCCTCGACCGGGCGTTCGCCTTCGGGCGTCAGGATTGGCGTGCCGGTGGCAAAACAGGGAATGCCGGCCGCAAACCGCTGCTGCGGCGTCTGCATCTGCGCGGGCGACACCCCGACCAGAACGACCGTCTCGCCCTCGGGGAATGTCAGCCGCGCATTGCCGTTGCCGTCATCCGTGACGGTGACATCCCAGGTGGTCACCGGATTGCCTGCATGGTCGCGAAGATCGCTTACATCGAGCTGGTCATCGAACCTTCCGTCGCCGTTGGAATCCGTCAGGCTGAAATCGGTCACCACGACGGCGCCGCCGCTGCGGGCAAAGTCGAAGCTGTCGTTGCCGGTGCCGCCGGTCAACTGGTCATTGCCGCCGCCGCCGCTCAGCGTGTCATTGCCGCTGCCGCCCACAAGCGTGTCATTGCCGCGGCCGCCATCAAGACTGTCGGCGCCCTCTTCGCCATACAGAAGATCGTTGTCAGCCCCGCCAAAGACCGAGTCGTTCCCGTCCCCAGCCCAGATCAGGTCATCGCCCGCGTCACCAAACAGGGCGGAATTACCCGCGACGGCAGATCCGTGATCGTCGATGACGTCGTTGCCGTCACCGCCATAGACGGTGTCGTTTCCGCCGCCGTGCCAGATCGTGTCGTTGCCTTCACCGCCATTGATCAGGTTGTCGCCCGTCTCGACAGTGCCGCCGGAGTCGTCGATGTAATCGTCGCCGGCTCCCCCGAAGACGGTGTCTCTGCCCGACCCGAAATAGATCGTGTCGTTGCCGCCGCCGCCGCTGATGCTGTCATTTCCGACGCCAGCCGACAGGACGTTCGCCCCGGCATCCCCGATGATGGTGTCATTGCCACCGGCCGTCGTGATGTTCTCGATTCCGGCAAAGTTCTGCGCGCCGTTGGCACCGTCGGCAACGCTCCCGCCGGTCATGTTGACCGAGAGGTTGCGGTTGTCGGCAGGCAAAAGCTCCAGCGTGTCGATGCCGTCGCCGCCCTGGATGCTGTCGGTGCCGTTGAAGCTGCCACCGATGCGGATCGTGTCGTCACCTGTGCCGCCCAAAAGGGAGTTGGGGACAAAGTCGGCATCCGTCCCGTCACTGATCAAAAGGTCGTTCCCGTCACCCCCTTCCAGCGTGTCCATCCCGGTGCCGCCGTTCAGCGTGTCGTCGCCCGCGCCCCCGAAAAGCCTGTCGTCGCCCGCGCCGCCGGCGATGCTGTCGCTGCCATTGCCCCCGGTGACCGTGTCATTGCCCCCATCGCCCTGTAGCGTGTCGTTTGCGGTGCCGCCGGTCAGGCTGTCGTTGCCGTCCTCGCCAGCAAGGTTGACGCCCGTGGTTGAGGCGGACGCATTCATCATGTCGGAATTGACCGTTCCGGTCACCCGTTCGAATCCCGCAAAGGTGCCGGTGGTCGCCCCCGCAAAATGGCTGAACGCGCCCGAGCCGTCCGGGTTGAAGGTGACGGTCGCGCCGCCGGAACTTTGCCAGTTGCGGAAATCCAGTGTGTCGAACCCGGCGCCGCCGAAAAGCGAGTCGTTCCCGGCATTGTCCCAGACGTTCACCAGATCGTCGCCACCATCCATGTAGACGGTGTCGTTGCCGACGCTGACATCGATGGTATCGTTGCCTTCGCCGCCATAGACCAGGTCGTTGCCGCTCCAGTCGTCGATCAGGTCATTGCCCGCGCCGGCAAAGATCACGTCGTTGCCGCCACCGGCGTTGATCGTGTCATTGCCATC
>JANPKV010000423.1:0-9215 GCA_031426185.1 Rhodobacterales bacterium
GCGCCTTGCTATCGCGAAAACCGAACAACAAGTCTATGATAACGGCGAGGAAACAGGCGAGTTCTCTCTGATGAGGCGTGAAAAGGGCCGATACGTGCTCTTGACGCAGCTCTGAGGGGCGACTGAAACGAGCAGCAAAAAAGGACGCAACAAATGCGCCAACCGATCTTGATGGGCCTTTGCCTTCTGGGCATGGCCGGGCTTTCCGCATGTGGCGACAAGAATGCCCAAGTCGAACGTGCGGTCGCCGATGTCAATGTCATCGACGAATCCAACCTGAATGACGTGATGCTGACGGTCGGCGATCCCGACGAGGCTGTCTCCTATTTCAAGAAATCCGTCGATGAGAATCCCGATCGCGTCGACCTGAAGCGCGGCCTGGCCAAGTCCCTGGTGCGCGCCAACAAACCGTCCGAGGCGGTTGCGATATGGGCTGCGGTTGCCGCCAGCGCCGAAGCGACCGATGATGACAAGGTCAGCTATGCCGATGCCCTGATCCGCGACAACCAATGGCCCGAAGCGGAGGCCGAACTGAACAAGGTGCCGCCCACGCATGAGACGTTTGACCGTTACCGGCTTGAGGCGATGGTGGCCGACAGCAAGAAGAACTGGACCAAGGCCGACAGCTTTTACGAGATCGCCGCAGGTCTGACGACGCGGCCCGCGGGTGTGCTGAACAACTGGGGTTATTCCAAATTGTCGCGCGAAGACTTTGGCGCCGCCGAAAAGAAATTCACCGAGGCACTGACCTATGATCCGGGGATGTTCACCGCCAAGAACAACCTGGTCCTGGCGCGTGCGGCACAGCGCAAATACGATCTGCCGGTGGTGGAGATGACGCAGATCGAACGGGCCGAACTGCTGTATACCGCCGGTCTTGCGGCAATCAAGCAGGGTGACAGCAATGTCGGGAAAAGCCTGCTTGCGCAGGCGGTTGCGACCCATCCGCAGCATTTCGAAGCCGCCGCCCGCAGCCTTGCGGCGATGGACGCGAATGTGACCAACTGATGGATCTGTTTTCACCTCTGTGGTTGCTGATCCCGATCCTGCCCATCGCGATCTGGGTCGGCTGGTCTGACATGAAATCGATGAAGATCCCCAACAAGGCGGTCATGGCCATGGCGGGGGTCTGGGTGGCCTTTGGCTGGCTGTGCCATGACTGGCGCGCCTGGGCCTGGGGCTTTGCGCTGCTGGCGATCGTGCTGGTGGCCGGGTTCCTGATGAGCACGTTTCGCATGCTGGGCGCGGGAGACGCGAAGTTTGCCGCCGCGATGGCACCGTTCTTTACCGGCGGCGACACGATGCTGGTGTTGATCATCGTGACGACGTGCCTGCTTGGGGCGGTGGTGCTGCACCGCATCCTGCGGGCGATCCCGGCGGTTCGCTCCGCCACGTCGGACTGGGTCAGCTGGACGCATCACAAGTTTCCCGCAGGGCTCGCGCTGGCGGGGATGGTGGTCATCTATCATCTTGCCGCGTTCTGGCCCCAAGTCTGACACGGTTTGCCACTAAGCGTCGGTGAAGGGGCTTTGCCCTGCCCGATCGTTTCATAGGTGGCAACAATGAACATCCAGGCATCGCCTAACGCCGGCACATCCGTCACGGCGCCCCCCGCACCGCGGACCCTGGCCGATACCGGGCTGTCATCGGTGATGATGCGCGACATTCTTTTGAAGACGATGTTTCGCACCAACCTTGACCGGGTCTCGGAAATCGCGGTGGCGGTCAGCCTGCCGGTCAATCTGACGCAAGACCTTGTCGATGCCGCGCGCGGACAAAAGCTGCTGGAGGCCACCGGAACGCTGCATGCCACGTCCACCAACGAGATGGGGTATCAGCTGACCGATGCCGGCAAGGCCCGCGCGCTCGACGCGCTGAGCCAGTCGGAATATTACGGCGCCATGCCGGTGCCGCTGGCATCTTACGCCGAACAGGTGAAACGCCAGTCCGTCCGCGACATCAAGCTGAGCCGCCAGCAACTGATGTCGGGCATGGGCCATCTGATCCTGCCCCCCGATCTGATCGACAACCTTGGTCCCGCCGTCACCTCGGGGCGGTCGATCCTGATGTACGGCCCGCCCGGCAACGGCAAATCCTCGATCAGCCACGGCATCCGCGCGGCACTGGGCGACAAGGTCTTCGTCCCCCGCTCGATCGAATATTCCGGCCAGATCATCTCGGTCTACGACCCCATCGTCCATTCCGCCGCGACATCGCAGGTGGATGACCCCAACGCCCTGCGCCGCAGCGCGAACCGGTTCGACAACCGCTATGTCTATTGCGAGCGTCCCTCGGTCATCACCGGGGGTGAACTGTCGCTGGAAATGCTGGACCTGACCTACAACCCGACGGCGCGCACCTACCAGGCACCGCTGCAGTTGAAGGCGACGGGCGGCATCTTCATCATCGACGACCTTGGCCGACAGGCCGAACCGCCGCAAAAGATCGTCAACCGCTGGATCGTGCCGCTGGAAGAAAGCCGCGACATCCTGGCGCTGCAATCGGGCGAGAAGTTCACCGTGCCGTTCGACACGCTGGTGATCTTTTCCACCAACTTCCACCCGAACGAGATCTTTGACGGCGCGGCCTTGCGTCGTATCTTCTTCAAGATCAAGATCGACGGGCCGAACCAGGAAAACTTCCTGAAGATCTTTGCGATGGTCGCGCGCAAGAAGAAGATGCCACTGGACGAACGGGCGCTGTTGCATCTGATGAAGGTGAAATTCCCCACCATCGAGAACAATTATGCCAACTATCAGCCGGTCTACCTGATCGACCAGATGATTGCGGTCTGCGAGTTCGAGGGAGTTGCCTATCACATGACGCCCGACCTGATCGACCGCGCCTGGGCCAACATGTTCGTCCGGCAAGAGGCCATCGCGCACTAGCCACAGGCCGGGGCGCTGCCCCGGACCCCGGGATATTTGCGGACAGATGAATGCGGTCAGGTGAAGGTTCGGGCGCCGGTTTCGGTCACGATCATGTCCAGCCTCTGGTCGGTGGCGTCGATCGGAACCTCGGATACTTCCTGAGTTGAATAGGCGTAGCCGATCGCAAATACCTGGCCCTGGGCGCGCAATGCCTCCAGCGTGCGGTCATAAAATCCGCCGCCATAGCCCAGCCGGTAGCCGCGCGCATCGAAGGCCAGCAGGGGCACGATCAGCACCTGCGGCGTGACCCAGTCACCGGTGGCGGGGATCAGCGCCTTGAACTCGCCTTCGACCATTTCTGCACCGGGCGTCCATTCCCGGAACCGCAACGCCATGCCCCGCCCCATGATGACCGGCACGCCGACGGGTCCGTGATGGGCGGCCATGGCGGGCAAGGGATCGATTTCCGTGCGCATGGGCATGTAGCCCGACAGAACCTTGCCGCGATGGGGTTCCAGCGCGGCAATGAGATGCCCGGCGGCATCCCCCTGCCCCGCCGCAAAGGCCAGCTGGCGAGCGGCGAACGCAGCCTGTCGGGCAGCTTTCTTGACCTCATCCATCATATCAGCAGCACCGTGGCGAGCCCCAGAAAGGCAAAGAATCCCATCACATCCGTCAGTGTCGTGACGAACGTGCCCGAAGCCAGCGCCGGGTCAAGGCCAAAGCGTTCCAGCGTCAGCGGCACCAGCACGCCGCCAAGTGCCGCCACGATCTGGTTCACGATCATCGCGATCCCGAGAACGACGCCCAGTTGCGGATTGCCAAAGATCACCATCGCGGCCACCCCCAGGATCAACGCAAGGCCGATGCCGTTCAAGATGCCCGCCCCCAGTTCACGCAGCACCACCCGCCGGGCATTGGCGCGCGTCAGGTCGCGCGTCGCCAAGGCGCGGACCGCAACCGCCAGGGACTGCGTGCCCGCGATGCCCCCGGTGGAGGCGACGATGGGCATCAGGGCGGCCAAGGCCACCAGCGAGGTGATGGTGTGCTCGAACTGGGTGATGACGATGGCCGACAGGGACGCGGTGAAGAGGTTCACCACCAGCCAGGGCAGCCGTTGCCGCACGGTCTGGAAGGCATTGTCCGACATGCTCGTCTCATCCCCGACGCCCGCAAGGCGCAGCATGTCCTCTTCGTGTTCGTCGTCGAGCACGTTCATCGCATCGTCGATGGTGATGACGCCGACGAGCCGGCCGGCCGCGTCAACCACGGGGCAGGAAATCAGGTGATACTGGTTGAAGACGTAGGCCACGTCATCCTCGCCCGTTGCCGCCTCGATGACGCGAAAGCTGGCTTCCTGGATGGCCTTCAGCGCCACGTCGCGCTGTGAGGACAGCACCCGGCCCAGCGTGACATAGCCCAAGGGCGTCATGCGCGGATCGACCAGGATGATGTGATAGAACTGGTCCGGCAGGTGATCGGCCTCGCGCAGGTGGTCGATGGCTTGGCCCACGGTCCAGTGTTGGGGGGCGACGACAACCTCGCGCTGCATCAGGCGACCGGCAGAGCCTTCGGGGTAGGACATCGCCTGTTCCACGGCGATCCGGTCCACATCCTCCAGCGCATCAAGGATCATGCCTTGGGCGGGGGCCTCCAGATCCTCAAGAATATCAACGACATCGTCAGTGTGCAGATCGCGCATCGCCTCGGCCACACGTTCTGGCGGAAGCGCTGCGATGACCTCTTCGCGGATGCCTTCGCTGACTTCCGACAGGACGTCGCCGTCGATCTCGCCCTCGGCCAGCCGCAGAAAGACCGCGCGTTCGGCAGGGGCGATCTGTTCCAGAAGGTCGGCAATGTCGGCAGGATGCAGGGGTTGCAGCAAGGCTATCAGGGCCGGGCCGTCCTGATCCGCGATGGCACCAAGGGCGGCCTCGATCCGCGCCTCGTCCAGCATCATCTCGCGACCGTCATCGTACCTGTCCGACATGGCTGCCCCCCTCCTGCGATTGCGCGCGACCGGCACGCCGCATTCGACCCGACCACGGCCGATGGCGATTTACGCTTGCCCGGTAACGCATTAGCCTTCGCACATCAAAACGACACTGGGAATGCCATGGGCGATCTTATTCTGGGACGGGTTCTGTCTTTTGCGACGGATCCGTTTGTCGCCGGGCCGGATGCCGCCCGGATGGACGAGGCCGTGCTGGTGGATGCGGGGCGCATAGCGGCAGTCGGGTCCGCTAATGCCCTGCGCCGGGCGCATCCCCGGGCGCGGGTCACGGATTACGGGGACTGCCTGATTTCAGCGGGCTTCATCGACGCGCATGTGCATTACCCGCAGACGGCGATCATCGCCAGCTGGGGCAAGCGGCTGATCGACTGGCTGAACACCTATACGTTCCCCGAAGAGATGCGGTTTGCGGATCCGGGCTATGCCGTTGAGATCGCAAACCGCTATGCCGATCTGGCGCTGGCGCATGGCACGACCTCGATGTGCAGCTATGCGACGATCCATCCGGCCAGCGTCGATGCATTCTTTGAGGCCGCGCGCGGACGCGGCTTGCGGGCCTGGGCGGGCAAGACCTGCATGGACCGCAATGCGCCAGACGGGCTGCGCGACACCCCGCAATCCGCCTATGACGACAGCAAGGCCTTGCTGGAAAAGTGGCATGGGGTGGACCGGTTGTCCTATGTGATCACGCCCCGGTTTTCGCCGACCTCCACGCCCGAGCAGCTAGCAGCCCTAGGGGCGCTTTGGCGCGAATATCCTGACTGCCTCATGCAGACGCATCTGTCTGAACAGCGTGATGAAATCGCCTGGGTGCGCGATCTGTTCCCGCAGTCGCGCGACTACCTGGATACCTACGAGGCGCAAGGGTTGCTGCGCGAAGGTGCGGTCTATGGCCATGCCATTCACCTGACGGAACGCGAGATATCGCGGCTGGCCGAGGCGGGGGCCAGCGTGGTGCATTGCCCGACATCGAACACCTTCATCGGGTCAGGCCTGTTCGACATGGGTCTTGTGCGCCGCATGCGCGTCGGGCTGGCGACCGATACCGGCGGGGGATCAAGCTTTTCGATGTTGCGCACGATGGCTGCGGCCTATGAGGTGGCGCAGCTGCGTGGTCAGGCGCTGCATCCGTCGCAGCTGTGGTGGCTGGCGACAGCGGGGTCTGCCCGCGCGTTGAGGGCCGAAGGGATGATCGGCAACATCGCCGCAGGCATGGAGGCGGATCTGGTGGTCGTGGATCTGGCCAGCACGCCCGCAATCGCCCAGGCGGCAGCGCGCGCCAAGAATGTGTGGGAGGCGGTGTTCCCCACGGTGATGATGGGCGACGACCGGGCGATCCGGGCGGTTTGGGTGGGCGGGGTCTTGGGTTGAGGTGACGCGGTCATCTTGGGATGGGATCTGAAAGTCTGCTCGCAATGCCTTGAGATTATTCGTGCATTACTCGCCCAATTCCCACCCGTCCGGATAGAAGTCAAACTTCAGCGCAATGCTTGTCGCGATCCGCTCCTGCACCCAGATCGCTTCGGGGGTCACCGGCATCGGGCCGTAACTTGCGATCAGCGTGTCGCCATCCTTGTCGCGACGGGTGCGAAAGCCTTCCTTCTGCAAGGCCTTTTCCAATGCCGCCCAGTTGGCGTCCAGTTCTTCGATAAAGAACAGAAAGTCGATCACCGCCTCTTTCGGCAGCTTGACGCCCTGCACATCCTTGAAGCTGGCATAGGTGTCGCGCCTTTGGGATTCGTAGTTGTGGGACATCAGGACCTCCGCTTCTTGCCGCGCGGTATCATTGCATGAGCCGCCGCGCCAGTTGGTTCTGACGTTGCACCAGGACGGGCATTTCGATTGTCAGCATCCTGCCGTCGCCAACAACCTGCCGCCCTTCGACAAACAGATCGCGCACCTGCAAAGGCCCCGCCAACAAGAGCGCCCCCGGATCCCATGACCCCGCCGCCTCGAGGCCGGACACATCCCAGATCGCGATATCGGCGCGTTTGCCCACCGAAAGCTGCCCGCAGTCGTCACGACCCAGAACTTCTGCACCGCCCCGCGTGGCAATCCAGAGGGCCTCGCGCGGCGACATCGCATCGCCCCCCCCTGAAACGCGCTGCAACAACATCGCCATCCGCGCCTCGGCGATCAGGTTGCCGGTATCGCTGCTGGCCGATCCGTCGACGCCAAGACCGACCCGGACGCCGGCATCCCGCATCGCACGAACCGGAGCGATCCCCGAACCAAGGCGACAATTCGAACACGGGCAATGCGCGATACCCGTCCGCGACCGCGCAAAGAGATCAATTTCCGAACCATCAAGCCTGACGCAATGGGCGTGCCAGACATCCGAGCCGGTCCAGCCAAGATCTTCGGCATACTGACCCGGACGGCAGCCGAACTGCGCCATGGAATAGGCGATGTCCTCGTCATTTTCGGCCAGATGCGTGTGGAGCATCACGCCCTTGTCGCGTGCCAGAAGCGCGGTGTCCCGCATCAGGTCGCGGCTGACCGAAAACGGCGAACAGGGAGCAAGGCCAACACGGACCATCGCGCCCTCCCGGGGGTCGTGGAAGGCGTCCACCACGCGGATCATGTCGTCAAGGATGGCACGCTCCGGCTCGACCAGGCTGTCGGGCGGCAGGCCACCTGCCGACACGCCGATGCTCATTGCACCGCGCGTGGGGTGAAAGCGCAGGCCAACCTCGGCCGCCGCAGCGATGGTGTCGTCCAGACGTGCGCCATTGGGAAAGAGATAGAGGTGATCGGACGTCATCGAACACCCCGACAGCGCCAGTTCGGCAAGACCTGTCTGGGCGCTGATGAACATCTCTTCCGGGCCGAACCGCGCCCAGATCGGGTAAAGTGTTTTCAGCCAGCCGAACAAAAGCGCGTCCTGCGCCCCCGGCACCGCGCGCGTCAGCGTCTGGTAAAGGTGATGGTGGGTGTTGACGAGGCCGGGCGTCACGACACATCCCCTCGCCTCGATGACCTGCGCGTCAGGTGACTGCAGCACCTGCCCCACCGCAGCGATGATGCCGCCCCGGATCAGCACGTCTGCGCCCGCAAGTTCGCGACATGCGTCGTCCATCGTGATGACGACGTCTGCGCCCTTGATGATGATGTCGGACATGCGCGTTCCCCCCAAATGCCCCTTCGGTGGAACGGCAAACCGGCGGCCCGACAGAAGGGGGAAAGGACTCGGGGTCCGCCAGACGAGGCTAGCCGTCATGACGCGCTGCCGACAAGCCCCATTCATGGCCGCCGGAACATCGCCGGGGGCAAAAGGGGTGCGCGGGCTAGCTGTTCAGCAGGGCCAGCGCTTCGGCGTGCACTGCGGCATTCGCCGCCGCCAGCACGCGGCCCCCGTCATGGCAGGGGCGCCCTTCCCAGTCGGTCACAATGCCGCCCGCCGCCTCGATCACGGCGATGGGGGCCTGAACGTCATAGGCCTGAAGTCCCGCCTCGATCACCAGGTCGATCTGGCCGGCTGCAATCAGCGCATAGGCGTAACAATCGGTTCCGTACCGCACCAGCCGCACCTTGGGCGCGACACGGCGGAACAGGGCGCCTTCGTCGGGCGTGCCGACCTCGGGGAACGTGGTGAACAGGATGGCCTGATCCAGTGGTCGCGCCGCGCGGGTTTTCAGGGCATGCACGCCCATCGGGCCCGTGACCTTTGCCACCCCAAGGCCGCCCTCGAACCGCTCACCGATATAGGGCTGATCAATAATGCCGTAGATCGGGCCACTGGCATCGGCGACGGAAATCAGCACCCCCCAGGTAGGCGTGCCGCTCAGGAATCCGCGCGTGCCGTCGATAGGGTCCAGTACCCAGGTCAGGCCAGAGCTTCCCGCCTTGGCCCCGAATTCCTCGCCAAGGATGGCGTCGTCCGGGCGGCGCTCGGCCAGGATGGCGCGCATGCGTTCCTCTGACAGCCGGTCGGCTGCCGTCACGGGGTCAAATCGGTGGATTTCCTTGGTTTCGGCAGCCAGGTCCGCAGTGCGGAAATACATCAGCGTGGCCTTGCGCGCGGCGTCGCCAAGCGCATGGGCCGTGGCGATCAGATCTGCCGCCACGGATCGGTCTATGTCAGGCATGTCCACCCCCAAGGCATTCGTGGCGACTGACCATGATGGGACATCATGGATGATCCCCCAGCCGCTAGCGGCTGAAGGACCCGGGGTCAAGTCAGGCGGATGTCAGGCCGCGTCGCTAAGCACGCGGGCCAGATCAAACAGGCGACGGCGCTGTGCTTCGGGGATCGCGTAATACGACCGTACCAATTCCAATGCTTCCTTGTCGGCCATGAAATC
The DNA here is from genome assembly GCA_031426185.1 of Rhodobacterales bacterium. Classification (GTDB taxonomy): domain Bacteria; phylum Pseudomonadota; class Alphaproteobacteria; order Rhodobacterales; family Rhodobacteraceae; genus JAJNPS01. The sequence continues at coordinate 9,189 of JANPKV010000423.1, forward strand.
GCCGGCATTGGCTTTCACCTGTTCGCG
>JANPKV010000424.1:0-2833 GCA_031426185.1 Rhodobacterales bacterium
AAGATGCGCAAAGCACCAACCGCTCGCCGGGGTGGCCTTGAACCCGCCGTAACACCAGCCACCGTTGAAATAGAGCCCCTCGACATGGGTCTTGTCGATGATGGGAGAGCCGTCCATCGACATGTCCATGATCCCGCCCCAAGTGCGCAACAGCCGGGCCCGACCGATGGCCGGCATCAAAGCCATGCCGCCTTCGGCAACATCCTCGATCACCGGCAGATTGCCACGCTGGGCATAGGAGTTGTAGCCGTCGATGTCGCCGCCGAACACCAGACCGCCCTTGTCGGACTGGCTGACATAGAAGTGGCCGGCACCAAAGGTCATCACCCCGTCGATGAAGGGCTTCAGACCTTCGGATACAAACGCCTGCAACACATGGCTTTCCATCGGCAACCGCATGCCCGCATGCGCCATCACCTTTGATGATGACCCGGCCACCGCCACGCCCACCTTTTTGGCCCCGATATACCCGCGTGAGGTTTCCACCCCCAGGATCCGACCGTTCTCGATCCGCATCCCGGTCACTTCGCAGTTCTGGATCAGGTCCACGCCGCGCATGTCGGCCCCGCGCGCATAGCCCCAGGCGACCGCGTCGTGGCGCACCGTGCCCCCGCGCCGCTGCATCAGGGCGCCTTTGATCGGAAAGCGCGCGTTGTCGAAGTTCAGGAATGGATACATCTTGCGCACCTGGTCGCGGTCAAGCAGTTCCGCATCGGCACCGTTCAGGATCATCCCGTTGCCGCGCCGGATGAACGCGTCGCGCTGGGCATCCGTGTGGATCAGGTTCATGATCCCGCGCTGGCTGACCATGGCATTGTAGTTGAAGTCCTGCTCCAACCCTTCCCACAGTTTCAGCGAGAACTCGTAGAACGGCTCGTTGCCATCCAGAAGATAGTTCGACCGGATGATCGTCGTGTTGCGCCCGACATTGCCGCCGCCGAGATAGCCCTTTTCCAGCACCGCGATGCGGGCCTGGCCGAACTCCTTGGCAAGATAATAGGCGGTGGCCAGGCCATGTCCGCCACCGCCGACAATGACATAGTCGTAGTCAGCCTGGGGAACAGGGTCGCGCCAGACGGGCGTCCATCCCTTGTGGCCTGTCAACGCCTGCTTCAGCACCTGTAGGGCGGAATATCGCAATTGAATGCTCCTGATCGTCGGCAAAAGAATAGCGTCCCCCAGGGGAACATTGCAGCGATTTTCGCCACGCACAGCCTCATTTCCGCCATCGCGGATTTTGCGGGCGTGGCGACGCCGCCTCGCTGCCGCACCTGTTTGCACGCGGGCGCCTGCGAGAACCCGGTGAAACGGGCGCATTTAAGACATGCACTGGGGGCGCAACCTCGCTAGGCTGCTTTCATAGGTAAAACCTGCAGAGTGCATCATGGACGCCAGAACACCCAAATATACGGCCCCGGCGCTGGAAAAGGGCCTCGATATCCTGGAGCACCTGTCGCAGGCGGATGCCGGGCTGACCCAGGCCGAGCTCGGGCGCGCTTTGGGGCGGTCCGTGTCCGAGATCTTTCGGATGCTGGTCGTGCTGCAGGAACGTGGGTACATCGCGTTTGACACCGGGACCGACCGGTACGTTCTGACGACGCTGATGTTCGAGATTTCGCATCGTACCCCGCTTATCCGCCGGTTGACCACGACTGCGGCGCCGCTCATGCGGGACCTGGCGCAAAAGATCAATCAGTCGGTGCATCTTGCCATTCTGGCCGAGGATTCCGTCCTGATCGTCGGGCAGGTGGACCCCCCTGCCCGGCACGTCATGTCGGTGCGTCTTGGTACCCGGGTCGATGTGTGGCGCGCGTCGTCGGGGCGGGTCATGATGGCCTACCAGACCGAGGAGGCGCTGGCCGAAATGCTGGCGCGTTCTCCCCTGCCGCCGCAGATGCCGGAACACAGGTTGCGGTCCGATCTGGCCGAAATCCGCAGGCGCGGCCACGAGATCGTGGACAGCTTTGTCGTCAAGGGCGTGGTGAACATTTCTGCCCCGATCATCGGCCATACCGGGCATGCCATCGCGGCATTGACCGTGCCGCATATCGAACGCTTCGGCGATCCGATCAGCTTTACCGATTGCTGTGTCGCCACCATCGAGATCGCAGCCCGCCTGACCCAGAGCGTGGGCGGCGGTGTGGCCGAGCAAGGCTTGCCCGAAAATTTCAGCCGCAGTTGACGGGGTCAGTTCTGGTCCAGCGGGACGCTGGGATGCGCCATTGCGGCAAAGCAGGCCTCGACCAGGGCCATCGTCTTGTAGGCATCTTCCACCCCCGAAAACAGGGTCGCGTCCTCACCCGCATCAAAGCGCTGCAGGTTGCGCATCGGGCCCATGAACGCCTCGATGAACCAGCTGCCGGTCAGGGGCACCTGTCGCCACGCGCCGCCGTTCCGGCAGAACCACAGTTCGTCCGCCTCGCCGTTGGGATAGTCGAAACACACCCCCAGCTTTATCATGATCGCACCCGCCGTGCCCTCGATGCGGAACCAGGCCGACTGAAACTGCCGCCCGCCCTGGTGGTTGTGGTTGATGCTCATCACGCCGCGCCGCAGATCGCCGTAATCCAGCAGAACCGAGGTGCGCGTCTGTGCCAGCCCCGGCGCGCGCGGATCGGGCAGGGACCGAGCGAAAACCCCCATCGGCGTGCCGAACACGGCGCGGATGCTGTCCAGATAGTGGACCGAGTGGACCAGCAATTCGACCCTCGGCATGGGCAAGAGAAACGGAAACAGATGCCAGGGCGTGAAGATGTTCAGATGCACCTCGATCTCCAGCGGATCGCCGATCAGTCCGCCCTCAACCGCCTGTCGCGCCGCCATCATCATCGGT
>JANPKV010000425.1:0-7632 GCA_031426185.1 Rhodobacterales bacterium
TCCAGCAGTGGAACCGCCTGCCGCCAAACTCCAGATATCCCGGGCAGCGGGTCGTGGAATTGATATCGATGACGCCTGCGTCCAGCGCTGCCAGCGCCGTCACCATCTTGAAGGTCGAGCCCGGCGGATAGACGCCCTGCACCGTCTTGTTGGCCAGCGGCCGATGGTCGTCCGACATCAGCGTGTCATAGTCGACATGGCTGATGCCGCGCACAAAGAGGTTGGGGTCAAAGGACGGCGACGAGGCAATCGCGATCAGATCGCCGTTCGTCACGTCCATCACCACGGCCGCGGCACTTTCATCGCCAAGCCGCGCCTGCACGAAATTCTGAATGCCCGCATCGATGGTCAGCCGGATATCGGAGCCCGGTATCCCCTCGACCCGTCCGATCTCGCGCATCAGGCGGCCAACGGAATTGACCTCGACCTGCTTGTTCCCGGCCGATCCGCGCAGGTCGTCCTCCAGCCAGCGTTCGACCCCGATCTTGCCGATCTGAAACTTCGGGATCTGCAGGACGGGGTCCGGATTCGGCAGGTTTTCAAGGTCCTTTTCACTGACGGGACCGACATAGCCGACCAGATGGGCAAAATCCTCGACCAGCGGATAGATGCGCGACAACCCCACCTCGGGCGTCACGCCGGGCAATGCGGGGCCATTGAGCGCCACCTTGGAAAAGTCGTCCCAGCTTAGCCGGTCGGCGACGGTCACCGGCACAAAGGCGGAATTCCGCTCCAGGTCCGTACGCGCGCGTTCAAGGTCTTCGGGGGTCATCGGGATCAGCCGGGCCAGCCGCGCCAGCACGGTCTCCACATCGCCCGCATCCTCGCGCGTGATGACGACGCGGTAGTTCTGTTCGTTGCCCGCCAGGGTCCGGCCGTTGCGGTCCTGGATCAATCCCCGGCGCGGCGGCACCAGACGGATATTGATGCGGTTTTCCTCGGCAAGCAGCTTGAATTCGTCGGACTGTTCGACCTGCAGATACCGAAGCCGCGCGCCAAGGACCGCCACCATGGCGGTCATGGCCCCGCTCATCATCAGCGCACGGCGCGAGATGCCGCGTGTGCTGTCCTCGCTGTCGCGGGCGGTCCGTCTCACAGCCGCCTCCCCCTGTCGTCAACTTCGCCCATTGCGGGCTTGTAAAGCCCAATGCCCGCCCGGGATGCAAAGACCACAACCGGAAAGATCAGCGCCGACCACAGGATCTGAACCAGCGCCAGCCCAAAGGCGGGTTGCGGCACGAACGCCACTGCGCACACCAGTTGATAGCTCAAAAGCATACCAAGCATTACCGCCGATACCACCAGCCATTCCATCACAAAGGTCAGTTCCCGCGTCAAGGCGGAGCGCGAGCGCAGGAATTCGCAAGCCAGCACCGTCAGCGCCGCCCAAAGGCCCGGAGGACGCATCAAGATCAGGTCCTGCGTGAGGACCACCATGCCGATCAGTCCGGCGGGCAGATAGTCCGGACGCCGCATGACCCAGGCCAGGGTCAGCGTCAGGAGCAGGTCAGGTCCCGGCAGGCGACCGGGTTCATTGCGCAAGGGCACCAGCTGCAGAAAGATGATGATCAGCGCCAGACCGACATAGATCAGGCGGTAAATCCACGCGCGGTCGCGAATGCCCTCAGCCATCTGCATCGCCCCCTTCAAGCGCGGGGTCGGGCGATGCATCTGCCGCCGGGATGGCGCCGGACGGCAATGCCGGCAGATCGCCCGCAGGCGTGGTCTCGGCGTCCACCACGGGCTCGGCTGGCAGGGTTACCAGGGGCGGGGCCACCAGACGGCCGGCATCGGTGATCGGTTCCAGATCATGGCTGCGCAAAACCCGCAGAAACTCAAGCCGTGCATAATCCGCCGACAACACCACGCGGAACCTCCGGTCGGTTCCCAGCGCCACCTGTCCGACCAGAAGGCCCGGCGGCAGAACCCCGCCATCGCCCGAGGTCACCACCCGGTCGCCTGGCTGCACGAGGTCGCTGTCTTCCAGAAACTCCAGCGGCGGCAAGGACGAGTTGTCCCCAGCGAGAAGTGCCTTTTGCCCCGAGGGCTGCACGGTTACGGGAATGCGGCTGTTGCTGTCGGTGATCAGGATCACTCGCGAGGTGCGCTCTCCGACGCCCGACACGCGACCCACCAGACCGATGCCGTCCATCGTGGCCCAGCCGTCGCGGATGCCGTCGCGCGCGCCCACATTCAACAGCACGGACTGGCGAAAGGGGCTGCCGCTGTCGGCCATCACCACGCCGGTCACATGCGTGAGGCGCGGGTCAAGCCGCACCTGGTTCAGATCGAGCAGCCGCGCGTTCTTTTGTTCCAGCTGCAGGGCGGCCTCTTTCCACGCCTTCATCTGCTGCAATTCGCGCTTCAGTTCCTGGTTCTGCTCATAGATGCGGGTATAGGACTGGTAGTCGTCGATCATTGCCGCGCCCTTGGCCACGGGCAGCAGGGCCCAGTCCATGTTGGGCACCACCGCATCGACCAGCGCGGTGCGAAACCTCTCGACCCTTGGACTGTCGATCCGCCACAACAGGAAAAGCCCCACCAGAAACAGCAGCAGGACGCCGACCAGAAACCGCCGCAGCGGTCTGGAATAGTCTTCGGGTCCGGCGCGTGTCTTGGCCACCAAAGCCTCGCATTTGGGACACGGCGCTGGGGTCAGTTGGTCTCGCGCGTGTCAGGCACAGATAGCATGGTTCATCTCGGGACGCATCGTCCTGCAATCCCCGGCCCGACGGATCGGACCGGAAGGCGCAGACTAGCTGTCGTAATCGATCACATGCCGCAGTTGCTTTTCGTATTCCAGTGCCTTGCCGGTCCCCAGCGCCACACAATTGAGTGACTCGTTGGCGACGCTGATCGACAGGCCCGTCTGTTCGCGCAAGCTCAGGTCCAGATCGCCCAGCAGCGCCCCGCCACCCGTCAGCATGACACCCCGGTCGACGATGTCGGCGGCAAGGTCTGGCGGCGTCGCCTCCAGTGCCTGCATGACCGCATCGCAGATTTGCTGCACCGGTTCGGCCAGCGCCTCGGCCACCTGGGCCTGGTTGATCTCGGTCTCCTTGGGCACGCCGTTCAGAAGGTCGCGCCCCCTGATGGTCATGGAACTGCCCCGCCCGTCATCGGGCATGCGCGCCGTGCCGATGGAGGTCTTGATCCGCTCGGCGGTCGATTCCCCGATCAGCAGGTTCTGGTGACGCCGCAGATAGCTGATGATCGCCTCGTCCATCCGGTCGCCGCCGACGCGGACCGACCGCGCATAGACGATGTCGCCCAAAGACAGCACCGCCACCTCGGTCGTCCCGCCGCCGATGTCGACGACCATGTTGCCCGTGGGATCGGTGATCGGCATGCCCGCTCCGATGGCGGCCGCGATGGGTTCCGCGATCAGCCCGGCGCGCCGGGCGCCCGCCGACAGAACCGACTGGCGGATCGCCCGCTTTTCCACCGGTGTCGCACCATAGGGCACGCAGACGATGATCTTGGGCTTGGAGAATGTCGTGCGCTTGTGCACCTTGCGGATGAAGTACTTGATCATCTCTTCGGCGGTGTCGAAGTCGGCGATGACCCCGTCGCGCATGGGCCGGATCGCCTCGATGCTGCCGGGCGTGCGGCCGAGCATCAGCTTGGCATCCTCGCCCACCGCCAGCACCTGTTTCTTGCCGTCCTTGACGTGGTAGGCGACGACCGATGGCTCGTTCAGGACGATGCCGCGCCCCTTGACGTAGACCAGCGTATTCGCGGTCCCAAGGTCGATTGCCATGTCCGATGAAAAGATGCCTGAAAGCCAAGACATTCCACGGTGATCCTTGTGCATACACAACAAAAAAACCCTGCGACTCGCGGGCCTAGCGGGCCGCGATGCAGGTCGTTCCATATAAAGACAGCCCCATGGGAGGGAAAGCCAAAACGCCGTCGGTAACCGGAACCCGCCGAACAGGAAAAATCGAACAATTCAGACGACTAAGCACCCCGCAGGCCCCGTATTCTGTCACTAATCGAAGGCCGCGCCGTTGGATGCTGCGAAATGGGGGTGGCGGGCGCCTGCGACACTTACGCTGACCACAAGCGCAGCGGGCAAAAAAACGCGGATAAATCACGCCGCGCGCCCGTTTGGCTGGGTCAGGGCAGGCTTGCGCGCAACGCCGCCAGAACCTCTCCATCGAGCCCCAGTCCATCCAGGTCCGGCCCGGACAAGGTCACCGGGTCCGCACAAGCCAGCACCGCATGAGCAAGATCCGAAGGTTGGAGCACGACCCCGCCCGCAACCATCCAGATATGGAAATCATGCGCCCGACCGGAGATCTCGGTCCGGCACTCGTCGTCCAGCGCGCCATGAGCCGCGACGTAAATATCGGTCAGGCGCAACGTTCCCGTGATCTGTCCGGGGTCGAACGCAGGTGCGTCCGGTGGCTCCACAACGTCGGACGGCAGCACGCTGTCCCAGGCCACCTGCGCCCCTGTCTTGCGGTCGAATGTCAGCGCCTGCACGAAGGGCGAAGGGTGCGGCATCCCCTCGCAATAAAGCGTCCCCGTGGCGAGGACGCTCAGATAGGTCGGGCCGGCAAATGTCACTTCGGTCTGTCGCTCGCGGTAGGACTGGGCAAGGCCCGCGCAACGTTGCCAGTTCGCCTCCTCTGCCGCGTCGATCTCGGCCAGCCGGGCGTTGATGACACCCGACGCCGCGTCGCGCGTCGCCAGTCGCGGCAAGGCGTCCACCCCCTCCGCGAGCGGCGGCGACACGATGATCCAGCGCGGGGTCCCGTCGGCCCGGGCAATGCCGACGGACGCGATTGCCACCGCGAAGACCGACGAGATCACGCGGATCGTCATATCTCCTGGCTCAGATTTAGCATTTATTCGCCATGATAACTGACTGACTTCACATCCACATCCGGCGCGGTCTTCTGCCGCCGGACCATCAGCTTGTTCAGCGCGTTCACATAGGCTTTGGTACTGGCGACGATGGTGTCGGTGTCGGCCGATTGCCCGGTGACGATCCGACCGTCCTCCTCCAGCCGCACGGTGACAGTCGCCTGCGCATCCGTCCCCTCAGTCACCGCCGCCACCTGATACAACTGCAGCCGTGCCTGATGCGGGAACAGCATCTTGACGCAGTTGAACGCGGCGTCCACCGGCCCGTCACCGGTTGCGTCGATCACATGATCCACCCCGTCGATGGTCAGCGTCATCTCCGCCTCTTGCGGGCCATCGGTGCCGGAGATCACCCGCAGGCGTTTCAGCACCATGTGGTCATACGCGTCCATCGTCGCCTCGTCTGCCACGAGTGCTATCAGGTCGTCGTCGTAGACTTCCTTCTTGCGGTCGGCCAGCGCCTTGAAGCGGATGAACACGTCGTTCAGCTGGTTGTCGGCCAGATCGTAGCCCAGCTCCTTCAGCTTGGCGCGCAGGGCGGCGCGGCCCGAATGCTTGCCCATCGTCAGGTTCTTCTGGTTCAGCCCGATGTCCTCGGGTCGCATGATCTCAAACGTCTCGACGTTTTTCAGCACGCCATCCTGATGAATGCCGGATTCGTGCAGGAACGCGTTCTTGCCGACGATCGCCTTGTTGAACTGCACCGGAAAGCCCGAGACCGAGGCCACGCGACGCGACAGGTTCATGATCTTGGTGGTGTCGATGCGCGTGGCATAGGGCATGATGTCATTGCGCACCTTCATCGCCATCACGACCTCTTCCAGCGCGGTGTTGCCGGCGCGTTCGCCGAGGCCGTTGATGGTACATTCGATCTGCCGCGCGCCCGCCTCTACCGCCGCAAGGGCGTTGGCCGTCGCCATGCCAAGGTCGTTGTGGCAATGGGTGGCAAAGATGACCTCGTCCGCGCCCGGCACCCGCGCCAGCAGCATCGCGATCAGGGCGGCGCTTTCGCGGGGCGCAGTATAGCCAACGGTGTCGGGAATGTTGATCGTGGTCGCCCCGGCCTTGATCGCGATTTCCACCACGCGGCAAAGATAGTCGTGCTCCGTCCGCGTCGCATCCATTGGCGACCACTGCACGTTGTCGCACAGGTTGCGCGCATGCGTCACCGTCTGGTGGATGCGCTCCGCCATCTGGTCCATGTCCAGGTTGGGAATCGCGCGGTGCAAAGGCGAGGTGCCGATGAAGGTGTGAATGCGCGGCGATTTCGCGTGTTTCACCGCCTCCCAGCAGCGGTCGATATCCTTGATCTGGGCGCGGGCGAGGCCGCAGATGGTGGAGGTCTTGGCGCGCTTGGCAATTTCGGTGACGGCTGCGAAATCGCCTTCGGAAGCGATAGGAAACCCCGCCTCGATGATGTCGACGCCCATCTCGTCCAGCAGGGCGGCGATCTCCAGCTTTTCCTCATGGGTCATGGTCGCGCCGGGCGACTGTTCGCCATCACGCAAGGTCGTGTCGAAAATCAACACGCGGGGCTGAGCGCTTTTGTCGGTCATGTCTGGATGGTCCTGATCTTGAGTCTTTTGCTGAGGCCGGGCGCTGTCACGGCTGAGCGGTCGCGCCCAAGGGCACGCTCAGCGGCGCGTAAGCAGCAGTAGCGCAGCCTTACGCTCCGGGATGGTTCCCAGCAACAGGACAGCGGCAAAGAGGGTCAGGATCAACATTCGGCTGACTATACGGACGATTCGCCGAAAGGAAAGGGCGATTTTGCGACCCTTTGACGCAATAATCTAACTGTTGCCCGTGGGGTCACGCCAGCGCATGGCAATCGGATAGCGCCGGTCCAGCCAGAACGCCTTTTGGGTCAGGCGGGTGCCGGGGGCGGCCTGATGGCGTTTGTATTCGCTGAGATAAAGGAGGTGCTCGACCCGTTTCACGGTGGCAAGGTCGAACCCCTGCGCCACGATGTCGGCCACGGCCATTTCCTTTTCCACCAGGCATTCCAGGAGCACGTCCAGCACCTCATAGGGTGGCAGGCTGTCATCGTCGCGCTGGTTGGCGCGCAGTTCCGCGCTTGGGGGTTTGGAGATCACGCGGGCAGGGATCACCTCGCCCGGCGGGCCCTTCATCCAGGGGCGGTGGTTGTCGTTGCGCCACTGGGCGGTCAGGAACATGCGGGTCTTGTACATGTCCTTGACCGGGTTGTAGCCGCCGTTCATGTCGCCATAGATCGTGCAGTAACCGACCGCCATTTCCGACTTGTTGCCGGTGGTCAGGAGCATCTCGCCGAACTTGTTGGACAGGGCCATCAACAAGACACCCCGCAGGCGGCTCTGGATGTTTTCCTCGGTGATGCCGGGTGCGGTGCCTGCAAACAGGGGGGCCAGCGTGTCGCCAACCGCCTGTTGTGCCGCCGTGATGGGCAGCGTGTCGAGCCGGACACCCAATGCCCGCGCAACCGCCGTCGCATCCTCCAGCGAATGGGCCGAGGTGAATTCCGACGGCAGCATCACGCAGCGCACATTTTCGGGCCCCAACGCATCCGCCGCAATCGCCGCGACGATGGCGCTGTCGATCCCGCCCGACAGCCCGAGCAGTGCCTTTTTGAACCCGCATTTTGCCATGTAATCGGCGGTCGACATCACGCAGGCGCGGTAATCCGCCTCGCCGATCGGGGGGATCGGGGCCATGTCACCCTGCGCCGCGCGCCAGCCGTCAGGGGTGCGGGTAAAGTCGACATGTGCGATGACCTCGTCGAAC
>JANPKV010000426.1:0-2021 GCA_031426185.1 Rhodobacterales bacterium
GAAGGGGGTGGGGCGGTGTTCGAGATGCAGCTTCCGATCCTGGCCAACAAGCAAGAAGCAGCGGAATGAGGACCAGATGGCACGGGCAATGAAAGTGGCGATCGTCGATGACGAGGCCGACATGCGGCAGTCGATCAGCCAGTGGCTGGCGCTGTCGGGATTCGACACCGAAACCTATGCCTCGGCCGAAGAGGCGCTGCGCGGGATCGGGCCGGAGTTTCCGGGTGTCGTGGTCAGCGACATCAAGATGCCGGGCATGGACGGGATGGCGCTGCTGAAGCGCCTGCTGAGCCAGGACAGCGGTCTGCCCGTGATCCTGATCACCGGTCACGGCGACGTCCCGATGGCGGTGGAGGCGATGCGCGTCGGGGCCTATGACTTTCTGGAAAAGCCGTTCAACCCCGACCGCATGACCGAACTGGCCAAGCGCGCGACGCAGGCACGGCGGATGACGCTCGACAACCGCGCCTTGCGCAAGGAGCTGTCCGAAGGCTCCACCCTGATGCAGAAGCTCGTGGGGTCATCCCCCGCGATGGAGCGCTTGCGCGAGGATATCCTCGATATCGGGCAGGCCGACAGCCATGTGCTGATCGACGGCGAGACCGGCACCGGCAAGACCCTGGTGGCGCATGCCTTGCATGCCGTTGGGGCGCGGGCAGGGCGCAAGTTCCAGACGATTTCCTGTGCTGCCTGGGGCGAGGCGGAACTTGCGGCAAAACTGTTCGGCCCGACCGAAGACGGCAGCCAGCCGCTTGTGGAAGAGACGCGTGGCGGCACGCTGTGTCTGGAAGATATCGAGGACCTTTCGAACGGCCTGCAGGCCCGTCTTCTGGCGCTGATCAACGACCAGTCGAACCCGCCCGAGACGCGCATCATCGCCATCTGCAACGAACATGCACCAGACACGACGCTGGAGGCGGTCCTGCGGCCAGACCTCTTTTACCGGCTGGGGGCCATGACCATCGTCCTGCCCCCGTTGCGCAGCCGGGGCGAGGATATCCTGACGCTGTTCAACCGCATGTCGGAGCATTTCGCCGAGGAATATGGCTGCGACGCCCCGCAGGTCACGGCGCAAGAAGCGGCCCAGTTGCTGCAGGCCCCCTGGCCCGGCAATGTGCGCCAGCTTGTCAACATCGCCGAACGCGCCGTCTTGCAGAACCGCCGGGGGTCAGGGTCCATCGCGAGCCTTCTGATGGCTGACAACGAGGCGTCGGCCCCCGCACTGACGACCGAGGGCAAGCCGCTGAAAGACTATGTCGAGGCGTTTGAGCGCATGCTGATCGACAACACGATGCGCCGCCACAAAGGCAGCATCGTTGCCGTCATGGACGAGCTTTGCCTGCCGCGCCGGACGCTGAACGAAAAGATGGCGAAGTACGGGCTGACCCGCGGGGATTATGTCTGACGCGCGTGTGGGGTTGGCCTTTGGCTCCACCCCTGATTGTCCCGCATCTGTCAAATAGGGCATTGTGTTTGGCGCGGATTTCCCGCTAGGGTCCGCCTCAGCAGGCTTTCGGCCTGCCGACCGAAATTCTCTCCTCTCTTGATGCCAGGTGCCTTAGACCGCGCCGCAGACCGGGGGGAGCCGGATCGACCGCAAGGTTGTGCACATTGCTCGTAAATCTTTGATTTTGCGGGCTTTACAAGGTGAGAGGCTGCAAGGCCGCTCAAACGTGAACCGCGATGAGGCGCGCGAAAACAGTAGTGACCGGCCGAACCTGCCCCTCGGGCGGCGTTGACTGGTTGCCGCACCGCGCCACCGCCCGAACAAGTCGCCCCACCCGCATTGATCCACCCTCCGGTCCGCCGGGGGGTCTCTTGCGTTTGGGGCGCAATGGATTGATATGTCAAAGAAAATGCTTATCGACGCCACCCATGCCGAGGAAACTCGCGTGGTCGTGGTTGACGGAAACAAGGTTGAGGAATTCGACTTTGAAACCCTGAGCAAGCGTCAGCTTGCGGGGAACATCTACCTGGCCAAGGTGACGCGGGTCGAACCCTCGCTGCAGGCGGCCTTTGTG
>JANPKV010000427.1:0-2020 GCA_031426185.1 Rhodobacterales bacterium
GAAGGGGGTGGGGCGGTGTTCGAGATGCAGCTTCCGATCCTGGCCAACAAGCAAGAAGCAGCGGAATGAGGACCAGATGGCACGGGCAATGAAAGTGGCGATCGTCGATGACGAGGCCGACATGCGGCAGTCGATCAGCCAATGGCTGGCGCTGTCGGGATTCGACACCGAAACCTATGCCTCGGCCGAAGAGGCGCTGCGCGGCATCGGGCCGGAGTTTCCGGGTGTCGTCGTGAGCGACATCAAGATGCCGGGGATGGACGGAATGGGGCTGCTGAAACGCCTGCTGAGCCAGGACAGCGGCCTGCCGGTGATCCTGATCACCGGCCATGGCGACGTGCCGATGGCAGTGGAGGCGATGCGCGTCGGGGCCTATGACTTTCTGGAAAAGCCGTTCAACCCCGACCGGATGACGGAACTGGCCAAGCGCGCGACGCAGGCGAGGCGGATGACGCTCGACAACCGCGCCCTGCGCAAGGAGCTGTCCGAAGGCTCCGCCCTGATGCAGAAACTCGTGGGGTCATCGCCTGCGATGGAGCGCCTGCGCGAGGACATCCTCGATATCGGGCAGGCCGACAGCCATGTGCTGATCGACGGCGAGACCGGCACCGGCAAGACCCTGGTGGCGCATGCCCTGCATGCCGTGGGTGCGCGGGCCGGGCGCAAGTTCCAGACGATTTCCTGCGCTGCCTGGGGCGAGGCGGAACTGGCGGCAAAACTGTTCGGCCCGACCGAAGACGGCAGCCAGCCGCTCGTGGAGGAGACGCGTGGCGGGACATTGTGCCTGGAAGACATCGAGGACCTGTCGAACGGCCTGCAGGCCCGTCTTCTGGCGCTGATCAACGATCAGTCCAACCCGCCCGAGACGCGCATCATCGCCATCTGCAACGAACATGCGCCCGATACGACGCTGGAGGCGGTGCTGCGGCCCGACCTCTTTTACCGCCTGGGCGCCATGACCATCGTCCTGCCGCCCTTGCGCAGCCGGGGCGAGGACATCCTGACGCTGTTCAACCGCATGTCCGAGCACTTTGCCGAGGAATACGGCTGCGACGCCCCGCAGGTCACCGCGCAAGAGGCGGCCCAGTTGCTGCAAGCCCCGTGGCCCGGAAACGTGCGCCAGCTTGTCAACATTGCCGAACGCGCAGTCCTGCAGAACCGCCGCGGATCGGGGTCTATCGCCAGCCTGCTGATGGCCGACAACGAGGCCTCGGCCCCGGCGCTGACGACCGAAGGCAAGCCGCTGAAAGACTATGTCGAGGCGTTTGAACGCATGTTGATCGACAACACGATGCGCCGCCACAAGGGCAGCATCGTTGCGGTGATGGACGAATTGTGCCTGCCGCGGCGGACGCTGAACGAAAAGATGGCGAAGTACGGGCTCACGCGCGGGGATTACGTCTGACGCGCGTGTGCGGCTAGCCTCTCGCTCCACCCCTGATTGTCACGCGTTTGTCAAATAGGGCATTGTGTTTGGCGCGGATTTCCCGCTAGGGTCCGCCTAAGGAGGCTTTTGGCCTGCCGACCGAAATTCTCTCCTCTCTTGATGCCAGGTGCGTTAGCCCGCGCCGCAGACCGGGGGGAGCCGGATCAACCGCAAGGTTGTGCACATTGCTCGCAAATCTTTGATTTTGCGAGCTTTACAAGGTGAGAGGCCGCAAGGCCCCTCAAACGTGAACCGCGATGAGGCGCGCGAAAACAGTAGTGACCGGCCGAACCTGCCCCTTGGGCGGCGTTGACTGGTTGCCGCACCGCGCCACCGCCCGAACAAGTCGCCCCATCCGTATTGAACCACCCTCCGGTCCGCCGGGGGGTTTCTTGCGTCTGGGGCGCAATGGATTGATATGTCAAAGAAAATGCTTATCGACGCGACCCATGTGAGGAAACTCGCGTGGTCGTGGTTGACGGAAACAAGGTTGAGGAATTCGACTTTGAAACCCTGAGCAAGCGTCAGCTTGCGGGGAACATCTACCTGGCCAAGGTGACGCGGGTCGAACCCTCGCTGCAGGCGGCCTTTGTG
>JANPKV010000428.1:0-4924 GCA_031426185.1 Rhodobacterales bacterium
GCAACCAAGCAAAATGTGCCGACTTGCTGGGCATCAACCGCAATACCTTGCGCAAAAAGATCAGCGACCTTGATATCCGCGTGACACGGCGCCGCAAACTGATGTAAACCTGCCACAGGATGCGTTGCCAAAAGGGTGCGCTTTTTGGCATCGTCTGGCAGGGGCTGCGGGGCCTTATTCGCCCCGCCGCGGAGGCATGGATACGTGCAAGGGGCATTGAGATCGGCCACATGGTTGCGCCTGACGCGGCTGCGTCGGCAGCGCCGGTTCCAGACTGCCCTGACATTTGCGCTTGTCACGCTTGGGCCGGCGCTGGCAGTCGCGACCTTCATGGCGCTGGGGCCGTTCAACCAAAGCGCAAGCTCGCCCTCGCTGCGGCTGATCCTGCTGGCCGACATGGTCTATGTGCTGGTGCTGGCCACGCTGGTGCTGTCGCGCGTGATGCGCATGGTGTCGGACCGGCGCAGCCAGTCTGCCGGGTCCCGCCTGCATCTGCGGCTGTCGGGGGTGTTTGCCTTCATCGCGCTGACGCCGACGGTCCTTGTTGCGGTCTTTGCCATGCTGACCCTGAACGTGGGGCTCGAAGGCTGGTTTTCGGACCGTGTGCGGCAGGTCGTGGGCAATTCGCTGTCGGCCGCAGAATCCTACGAACGCGTGCAGCGTGAAGATCTGATCAAGGATGCCGTCGCGCTTGCCGACTATCTGAACGCAGCCAAGCGGACGCTGTTCTTTGTGCAGGACGACCAGTTCCGCCCGCTGTTGTCACAGGGCCAGCAGACCATCCAGCGGGGGCTGAAAGAGGCCTTTCTGATCGACGGCGTGGGGGCGATCCAGACCCGGGGTGAACGGTCCTATCTGTTCGACTTTGAGCCTGTGACGCCGGACCTTCTGGCCCGCGCCCAACAGGGCGAAGTGGTGCTTGTCGAGGACTGGGCCAACAACGAATACCGCGCCTTGGTCAGCCTGTCGGCCTTTCCCGATCGATTGCTCTACGTCACACGCATCGTCGATGGGGGGCTGTTGAGCCTTCTGGACGAGACCAAGGAGACCGTCAGTCTGTACCAGCAGCTGGAAGCGGACCGGGGCAAGCTCTTGTTCAATTTCGGTCTGTTGTACATGGGATTTGCGCTTTTGCTGATCCTGGCCGCGGTCTGGCTGGGACTGTGGTTTGCCGAACGCCTCAGCCGCCCGGTGGGACGCCTGATGGGGGCCGCACAGCGGGTCGGCGGTGGCGATCTGGAGGTGCAGGTGACCGAAGAGGACGGTGACGATGAAATCACCATGTTGGGCCGCCTGTTCAACCAGATGACGCGCCAGCTCAAAGGTCAGCGCGAGGCGCTGATCGAGGGCCATGGGCGAACCGAAACGCAGCGACGCCTGTTCGATTCGGTGCTGTCATCGGTCACTGCCGGGGTGATCGGTCTGGATTCCGACGGCCGGTTCGATTTCGTGAACCCTGCGGCGCAGCGGCTGCTGGGATTGCCGGTCGAACACGGACAGGCCGATATCGCAGATGCCGTGCCCGAATTTGCGCCTCTGTTCGAGCGGCTTCGCAGCGGCGGCGGCGGGGCGGTTCAGGACGAAGTGCGCCTGACGCGCCGGGGCAAGCTGGAAAGCCTTCTGGTGCGGATGAGCACTCGGCGCAGCGACGAAGGCCAGCTCGAAGGGTATGTGCTGGCCTTTGACGACGTGACGGAGCTGGTCTCGGCCCAGCGGATGGCAGCTTGGGGCGATGTCGCGCGGCGCATTGCCCATGAAATCAAGAATCCCCTGACCCCGATCCAGCTTTCGGCCGAACGCATCAAGCGCAGGTTTCGCAGCGAGGTCTCCTCGCCCGAGGATCTGGAGCAGTATACCGACGTGATCGTCCGCCAGACCGGGGATCTGCGACGGATCGTGGACGAGTTCTCCAAATTCGCGCGCATGCCCGAACCTGACCGGCGCGAGACCGACCTGACAAGCCTGATGCGGGATGTCATCGTCTTGCAGGAAAGTGGCCAGCCCGGCGTGACCTTTGTCAAAAGCCTGCCCAACGCACCGGTGATCCTTGACCTTGATCCGACGATGCTGAACCAGGCCCTGACGAACCTGATCAAGAACGCCGGAGAAGCCATTGAAACCTTGCAGGAAAAAGGCGCACCCGACGGGCATGTGCCGGAAATCCGCGTCAGCATGACCTCGCAGGAGACCGAGGTCGTCATCCGTATCATGGATAACGGCATAGGGCTGCCTGCCGACCGTGCGCGGCTGTTCGAGCCTTATGTGACGACACGCGAAAAGGGCACCGGCCTGGGCCTGCCCATCGTGAAGAAGATTATCGAAGAGCATGGCGGGACGCTGAGCTTGAGCGATGCCCCCGTCTTTGACGGCAACACGCGCGCTGGGGCGATGGCAGAAATCGTGCTGCCGAAGCTCAGTCGCCGCAAAATGGCCCGGAGCGGCCAAGAGACCGAGGAGAAAGTCGCATGAGCAGTATATTGGTGGTCGATGACGAAAAGGACATCCGCGAACTGATCGGGGACATCCTGCGTGACGAGGGGTACAGCATCCGGCTGGCGGGCAATTCGGATGACTGCATGGCCGAGATCAACGCCGACCCCCCCGCGCTGATGATCCTCGATATCTGGCTGAAGGACAGCCACATGGACGGGATCGATATTCTGAAAACCGTAAAGCGCGACAATCCTGATGTTCCCGTGGTGATTATCTCGGGTCACGGCAACATTGAGATCGCGGTCGCCGCGATCAAGCAAGGCGCTTATGACTTCATCGAAAAGCCGTTCAACATCGATCAGCTGATGGTCGTGGTGACGCGCGCGATGGAAACCAGCCGGCTCCGGCGCGAGAATTCGGACCTGCGCCGCCGCGATGTGACGTCGACGGAAATGATCGGATCGTCCAACTCGTTCAAGACCTTGCGGGCCAATCTTGACAAAGTGACAAAGTCGAATGCGCGTGTCATGCTGACGGGTCAGGCCGGGGCAGGCAAAGAGGTTGCGGCACGGTTCATCCATGTGAATTCCAACCGGGCGGGTGCGCCTTTCGTGTCGGTATCGTCGGCCACGATCGAGCCGGAACGGATGGAAGAGGTCCTGTTCGGCCGCGAGACGGCAGAGCGCGGCGTGGAGCCTGGACTGCTGGATCAGGCCCATGGCGGGATCGTCTATTTCGACGAGGTTGCCGATATGCCGCTGGGCACGCAGTCCAAGATCCTGCGTGTTCTGACCGAGCAGCAGTTCGTCCGGGTCGGGGGGGCAGACAAGGTGCGCGTGGACCTTCGGGTCATCTCGTCCACCACACGCGATCTGCGCCAATTGATCGCTGCGGGCAAATTCCGCCAGGAGCTTTACGACCGCTTGAATGTCGTTCCCATCGGGGTGCCTTCGCTGGAAGACCGGCGCGAGGACATCCCCGAACTTGCGCGGCATTTCATCGACTGGTTCCACCGCAGCCAGGGCCTGCCAAGGCGCAACCTGACCTCCGAGGCCGAGGCGATGCTGCAGACCATGCCGTGGCCCGGCAATATCCGACAGTTGCGCAACATGATCGAGCGCATCCTGATCCTGGGCGAGTCCGGCGGGGCGATCGAGGTCAAGGAACTGCCGGGCCAGGACGCGGCCGAGGCCCCGGGCGGCAAGATGGCCATGGGGGGGGCGATCGCGACGCTGCCGCTGCGCGAGGCGCGCGAACTCTTTGAACGCGAATATCTTCTGACCCAGATCAACCGCTTTGGCGGCAATATCAGCCGGACGGCGAATTTCGTCGGGATGGAGCGGTCGGCGCTCCACCGCAAGTTGAAGTCGCTGGGCGTGGTCGGCACGTCAAAGAACGGCCTGCGCGGTGTGGAGCATGCCGATGAAGACATGGGCGAGGAAGAAGTCGAGCTGAGCTGAGGCGCGGGTCCCGGTGCCAAGGTTGACCATCTGCATCCGCATGGGATAGCTAAGGCGCGTGAAAGCCCGCTCGCGGCTGCGCGTGATCAGAGGTCTTGAATGAAGGTGATCATTTGCGGTGCGGGCCAGGTTGGCTGGCAGATCGCGCGCCAGTTGTCGGGCGAAAAGAACGACGTCACGATTGTCGACGTGAACGCCGATCTGGTCCGTCGCGCGACCGAAGCGCTGGATGTACAGGGGGTTGCGGGCTTTGCCTCATATCCCGAAGTGCTGGCCAAGGCGGGGGCGCGGGACGCCGATCTGATTATTGCGGCGACCTATTCCGACGAGGTGAACATGATCACCTGTCAGGTCGCCCATTCCGTCTTTGGCGTGACCCGCAAGATCGCACGGCTGCGCGCTCAGGAATATCTCAAGCCTGCCTATGCCGATCTGTACCGCGAAAACCATCTGCCCATCGACGTCGTGATCAGCCCGGAATTCGAAGTCGCCGAGGCGGCGCTACAGCGGCTTGCGGCACCCGCGACGTTTGACACCGAGATCTTCATGAACGGCAAGGCGCAGCTGCTTGGGCTGGCGCTGACGGACGACTGCCCGGTTCTGAACACGCCTCTGCGCCAACTGGACGGGCTGTTCCCGACCCTGCGCGCCATCGTTGTGGGGGTGCGTCGCGACGGTCGGCTGTTTGCCCCGGACGCCAATGACCAGCTTTACGCCCAGGACAGCGCCTATATCTTTGTCCATTCGGAAGATGTGAACCGCGCGCTGGAAATCTTTGGCAAGAAGACCAAAAAGCAGGAACGCGTGATCATCATCGGTGGCGGCAACGTCGGGTTGGCGGTGGCGCGCGCGCTCGAGACGCGGTCAGACCGGGTCCGCGTCAAGATCATCGAGAAAAGCCGCGAGCGGGCCGAATTTGCCGCCGATGCGCTGGAGCGCACCATCGTGCTGCACGGCGACGGCATGGATCTGGATATCCTGAACGAAGCCGCCATCGACAAGGCGGACGTCCTGCTTGCCGTTACCGACGA
>JANPKV010000429.1:0-2680 GCA_031426185.1 Rhodobacterales bacterium
GCCTTTCAAGGGGTGTTGGATTGAATCGAAACGGCGCTATAGTCCTTCCAACATGAACCTTGTCACGCCATCCCTCGCCTATCACCTGACGCGGCCGTTGCGGCCCACGACCCCCGTGATCTTTTCCTCGCCCCATAGCGGGCGGGACTACGATCCGCAATTCCTGCACCAGTCGGTGCTGGACATGCGGGCGATCCGGTCTTCGGAAGATGCCTTTGTCGACCAGCTTCTGGTCACCGCGCCGGATCACGGCGCATCCCTGCTGACCGCCCGTGCGCCGCGCGCTTTCATCGACCTGAACCGGGCCCCGGACGAGCTTGACCCGTCGGTCATCGAAGGAATCGCGCGCGTGCCGCACAATCCGCGCATTTCGTCGGGTCTTGGGGTCATTCCTCGTGTTGTCGCGGGGGGGCAGTCTATCTATCGCGGCAAGTTGTCCCTGGCCGAGGCGGAAAAACGTCTGCGCCACTATTGGCACCCCTACCACGACATGTTGCGCCAATTGTTGGAAGAGACGCAGCATCAGTTTGGCGAGGCGGTGCTGATCGACTGTCATTCGATGCCGCATGAGGCGATCGAGGCGCATGGCCGTGCCGGGCGTCCCCTGCCCGAAGTGGTGCTTGGTGATCGCTTCGGGGCCGCTGCCAGCGGTAATGTGATGGACCTGATCGAGGCCGCCTTTTGCCGGGCCGGCCTGCGCGTCGTGCGCAACGCGCCTTTTGCCGGTGCCTATATCGCGCAGACCTACGGCCGCCCGACGCGCAACCAGCATGTGGTCCAGGTCGAAATTGACCGTGCTCTTTACATGGACGAAGCCGCCATCGCACCCCGGCCGGATTTTCATCAGTTCCGCGCGGTCATGGGGGATGTCGTGGCCGAAATTGCTTCCTTTGGAAAAACCAGCCTGCCGCTGGCGGCGGAATAGCCTTCGGGGAAGTGCCGGCGCGACGCGGTTACGGCGTCGGCGGTCCGTGGGTCGCGCCGTCAAGTCAGCCTCGTCCATCATTCCGTCAGTCGCAGGCGGTCGCGACCCAGGGATGCAGAACCTGATTCGGGGCGCGTAGCCGGGCGACCAGCCCTCAGCGAAGCGCGCGGCCCTTGATGATCGCATCGGTGCCGAAACGGGCGCGGATGACATCCGTCGCGCGTTCGGCCGCTGCGCGCTTGACGCTGTGGGGGTCCAGAAGATCGCCGTTGAGGTCGGCCTGATCCTCGGGCGCCAGGTCCGATATTCCAACCCCGATCAGCCGGAACGGTCCCTTGGCCGCCGCTGGCGCAAACAGCTCCGCCGCAGCGCGGTAGATGCGGTCGGTCAACTGCGTCGCATCACCAAGCGAATGCCTGCGGCTGACCAACTGGAAATCACTGCGTTTCAGCTTCAGGGTTACCGTCCGCCCCGCCAGCCCCTTGGCCTTGGCGCGGTCGGCCACCTGTTCGGCCAACCGCCAGATATGGCCGTCAAGGATGTCGGGGTCGGCGGTGTCCTCGTTGAACGTCGTTTCCTTGGAGATCGACTTCAGCCGTACATCCCGGTTGACGCGCCGCGTGTCCTCTCCGCGTGCAAGGGAATACAGCCGTTCGCCCATGCTGCCGAACCGCGCGCCGAGGTCGCGCCGGTCCCAGCGCAGAAGGTCCGCGATCGTCCGAATACCGGCCGCATCCAGCGCTGCTTGGGTCGCCGCCCCGACGCCCCAGATGATCCGCACCGGCCTTGGGCGCAGGAAATCCGCCGTCTCGGCCCGCCCGATGACCGAAAAACCGCGCGGCTTGTCGAGGTCCGAGGCGATCTTGGCCAGGAATTTGTTATGGCTCAGGCCCACAGACCCGGTCAGGCCGAGTTCGTCCTCCATCCGCTTCAACAAGCGCACCAGCATGACGACGGGTGGGGCTCCATGCAGCCGCGCCGTGCCGGTCAGGTCCACAAACGCCTCGTCCAGTGACAAGGGTTCGATGGCGGGGGTCAGGTCTTCCATCATGGCGCGGATGGCGCGCGAGGCCTCGACATAGGCGGGAAACCTCGGCTTCACGACCACCGCCTGCGGACACAGTTTCAGCGCCTGAAACATCGGCATTGCCGACCGCACGCCCGAGATGCGCGCGATGTAGCAGCAGGTCGACACCACCCCCCGCGTGCCACCGCCCACGATGACGGGCTTGTCGGCAAGGTCAGGATTGTCGCGTTTCTCGACCGAAGCGTAAAAGGCGTCGCAGTCCATATGCGCGATGGACAGGTCATAAAGTTCGGGGTGTGACAGGACGCGTGGCGACCGGCAGGCCGGGCAACGCGTGCCGGTGTCAAAGGCGGTCAGGCAATCGCGGCACAAGGCGGACATGGGGGCATCATATGCCGATCTGCAGATGATTTAAGCCGGGAAATGACGCCGGGGGCCGGAACTGTCGCCCCGCACCCCGGAATCCCCAAAACCTAGCGGCTGAGCCCGCCTGCCAGGTCCGGCACATCCAGCGCGCTGAATCCATAGTGCCGCAGCCAGCGCAGGTCAGCCTCAAAGAAGGCGCGCAGGTCGGGGATGCCGTATTTCAGCATCGCGATGCGGTCGATGCCCATGCCGAACGCAAAGCCCTGCCACTGGGTCGGATCGACCCCTGCCGCCTGCAGCACCTTGGGATGCACCATGCCGGAGCCGAGGATTTCCATCCACTTGTCGCCCTCGCCGATGCG
>JANPKV010000430.1:0-4417 GCA_031426185.1 Rhodobacterales bacterium
TTACGACCAGGTCCGCCGCACAGGTCACGAGGCCGACACCAAAAAGCTGATCGCGGTCGGTCAGGTATTTCTTCCGCGTACAGATTTCGGCGCGCAGGAACGCTGCCGGACCATCGTGGAAACCGAAGTCCTGCGCATGGGCCACTACATCTATGGCTGGCGGCATGTGCCCGTCGACACGACAGTTCTGGGAGACAAGGCCAATGCGACCCGGCCCGAGATCGAGCAGATCCTGATTCGCTGCGACAAGCCCATCGACGCCGAAGCCTTCGAGCGCGAATTGTACATCATCCGCCGCCGCATCGAAAAAGCCGCCATCGCCGCCGCGATCCAGGGCATGTATGTCTGCTCGCTGTCGTGTCGGTCGATCATTTACAAAGGCATGATGCTGGCCGAACAGGTCGCCACATTCTACCCCGACCTGATGGATGACCGGTTCGAGTCCGCCTTTGCGATCTACCACCAGCGTTATTCGACCAACACATTTCCGCAGTGGTGGCTGGCCCAGCCTTTCCGCATGCTCGCCCATAACGGCGAGATCAACACGCTGAAGGGCAACGTCAACTGGATGAAGTCGCACGAAATCCGGATGGCCTCGGCGAATTTCGGCGACGCGGCAGAAGACATCAAGCCGATCATCCCGGCGGGAACCTCCGATTCGGGCGCGCTTGACGCCGTGTTCGAGGTGCTGGTGCGTTCGGGCCGCAACGCCCCGATGGCCAAGACGATGCTGGTGCCCGAAGCCTGGTCCAAGGCCACCACCAGCCTGCCCAAGGCCTGGGCCGACATGTATTCCTATTGCAACTCGGTGATCGAACCCTGGGACGGACCTGCGGCGCTGGCAATGACCGACGGTCGGTGGGTATGCGGGGGCCTGGACCGGAACGGGCTCCGCCCGATGCGCTATGTCGTCACCGGTGACGGGATGCTGATTGCGGGATCCGAGGCCGGGATGGTTCCGGTCGACGAGGGCACGATCCGCGAAAAGGGCGCGCTTGGGCCGGGGCAGATGATTGCCGTCGACATGATCGAGGGCCGGCTTTTCCACGATACCGAGCTCAAGGACAAGTTGGCCGCAGCCCAGCCCTATGGCGACTGGGTGGGCCGGATCACCGACCTGAACGTCCTGCTGCGCGACGTGCCCGAGGTGGCGCAGTTCAGCGGCGCGGACCTGCGGCGTCGCCAGATCGCTGCCGGCTACACGATGGAGGAGCTGGAGCAGATTCTGGCCCCCATGGCCGAGGACGGCAAGGAAACCGTGGCGTCGATGGGCGATGACACGCCGCCTGCGGTGCTGTCGAACCAGTACCGGCCGCTCAGCCATTTCTTCCGCCAGAACTTCAGCCAGGTCACCAACCCGCCGATCGACAGCCTGCGCGAAGGCCGCGTGATGTCGCTCAAGACGCGCTTTGGCAATCTGCGCAACGTGCTGGATGAAAATTCGTCTCAGACCGAGATTCTGGTGCTGGAAAGCCCGTTCCTCGCCAATGCCGAGTTCGAGGTCCTGGTAAAGCGGTTCGGCGATCAGGTGGCCTTCATCGACTGCACCTTCCCCGTTGGGCCGGACCTGGACGATCTGCGCCGGGGTCTGGAACGCATCCGCGCCGAGGCAGAGGATGCCGTGCGCTCCGGGGCCGGACAACTCGTGCTCACGGATGAGCACCAGAGCGAAACCAAGGTCGGAATGCCGATGATCCTGGCCACCAGCGCCGTGCATTCCTGGCTGACGCGCAAGGGGCTGCGGACGTTCTGTTCCATCAACGTGCGGTCGGCCGAATGCATCGACCCCCATTACTTCGCGGTCCTGATCGGCTGCGGCGCGACGACGGTCAACGCCTATATCGCCCAGGACAGCATTGCGGACCGGCTGAACCGGGGCCTGCTGGAGGGCTCGCTGACGGACGCCATGCGCCGCTACCGCGATGCCATCGACGCAGGGTTGCTGAAAATCATGTCCAAGATGGGCATTTCGGTCGTCTCGTCCTATCGCGGCGGCCTGAATTTTGAGGCGGTGGGCCTGTCGCGCGCCATGGTCGCAGAATACTTCCCCGGCATGCAAAGCCGCATCTCCGGCATCGGTCTGACCGGGATCGAGCAAAAGCTGGAAGAGGTCCACGCAAAAGGCTGGCTTGGCGGGACCGATGTGCTGCCCATCGGCGGGTTCTACAAGGCGCGGCGGTCCGGCGAGAAACACGCCTGGGAAGCGCAGACGATGCATATGCTGCAATCCGCCTGCGACCGCGGAAGCTATGATCTGTGGAAGCAATTCTCCGCTGCGATGCGGGCGAATCCGCCGATCCATCTGCGGGATCTGCTGGACATCAAGACGCTTGGTAAGCCGGTGCCGCTGGAAGAGGTCGAAAGCATCACCTCGATCCGCAAGCGCTTTGTCACGCCCGGCATGTCGCTGGGGGCCCTGTCGCCCGAGGCGCACAAGACGCTGAACGTCGCGATGAACCGCATCGGCGCCAAGTCGGACAGCGGGGAGGGCGGCGAAGACCCCGCACATTTCCACCCCGAACCGAACGGCGACAATCCTTCTGCCAAGATCAAGCAGGTCGCCTCCGGTCGCTTTGGCGTCACGGCGGAATACCTGAACGCCTGTGAGGAACTTGAGATCAAGGTCGCCCAAGGTGCCAAGCCCGGCGAGGGTGGGCAACTGCCGGGGATGAAGGTCACCGCGCTGATTGCCCGACTGCGCCATTCGACCCCCGGCGTGACGCTGATCAGCCCGCCGCCGCATCACGACATCTATTCCATCGAAGACCTGGCGCAGCTGATCTATGACCTGAAACAGATCAATCCCCGCGCCAAGGTCACGGTGAAACTGGTCAGCCAGTCCGGCGTCGGCACCATCGCGGCGGGCGTGGCCAAGGCCAAGGCCGACGTGATCCTGATTTCGGGCCACAACGGCGGCACCGGGGCATCCCCCGCCACCAGCATCAAATATGCGGGCCTGCCGTGGGAGATGGGCCTGACCGAGGCGCATCAGGTTCTGGCGATGAACAACCTGCGCGACCGGGTGACGCTGCGGACGGATGGCGGGTTGCGGACGGGCCGGGATATCGTCATGGCGGCCATGCTGGGGGCCGAGGAATACGGCATCGGCACCGCTGCGCTGATCGCCATGGGCTGCATCATGGTGCGCCAGTGTCAGTCCAACACCTGCCCCGTGGGTGTCTGCACGCAGAACGAGGCGCTGCGCCAGAAATTTACCGGCTCGGCAGAAAAGGTGGTCAACCTCATCACCTTCTACGCGCAGGAAGTGCGGGAGATCCTTGCCCAGATCGGCGCGCGGTCGCTGGATGAGATCATCGGGCGGGCTGACCTGCTGACGCAGGTGTCGCGCGGCGCGGCACATCTCGATGACTTGGACCTGAACCCGCTTTTGATCACGGTCGATGCGTCCAACAAGATCACCTATGACCGCTCCAAACCCCGCAACGCGGTGCCCGATACGCTGGATGCCGAAATCATCCGCGACGGCGCGCGGTTCTTCGAAGACGGCGAAAAGATGCAGCTCAGCTATGCCGTGCGCAACACCCACCGCACCATAGGCACGCGGGCATCAAGCCACATCGTCAAGAAGTTCGGGATGCGCAACCAGTTGCAGCCCGACCATCTGACGGTAAAGCTGACCGGATCCTGCGGGCAATCCCTGGGTGCGTTTTCGGTCCGTGGCCTGAAGATCGAGGTGATGGGCGACGCCAACGATTATGTCGGCAAGGGCCTTTCGGGCGGCACGATCGTGGTGCGCCCCTCGATGTCCTCGCCGCTGGTCGCGTCGGAAAACACCATCATTGGCAACACGGTGCTTTACGGAGCGACCGACGGCCATCTGTTTGCGGCAGGCCGCGCGGGCGAGCGTTTTGCCGTCCGCAATTCCGGCGCGCGCGTCGTGGTCGAGGGCTGCGGCTCCAACGGCTGCGAATACATGACGGGTGGCGTGGCGGTGATCCTTGGCCGGATCGGGGCCAACTTTGGCGCGGGCATGACGGGTGGGATGGCCTATGTCTATGATCCCAAGGGCATCGCGCTGGACCACATGAATCTGGAAACCATCGTGACATGCCCTGTCGCCCATCCCCACTGGGAGGCGGAACTGCGCGGTCTCGTTGCGGCCCATGCGGCAGAGACGGGCAGCCAGCACGCGGCGTCGATCCTTGCCGACTGGGCGTCCGAGCGTCACAACTTCATGCAGATCTGCCCCAAGGAAATGTTGGCACATCTCACCCACCCGATTGGCGAGCAGGCACAAAAAGTGCCGGCCGAGTAGAAATACCCCATTCAAAGCGCTTTGAATGTGCTACCCTCGGCGCCGCCAGACCCGTTCTGGCGGTGTCGGCTTTTGGGAGGGGATGTCCATGTCAGATTTGGTGATCGTCGCGTTTCAGGACGAAGCGACCGCGTTCGAGGT
>JANPKV010000431.1:0-2786 GCA_031426185.1 Rhodobacterales bacterium
CGCGCCACGGTTTCCTCGGCCGTCGCGCCCGATGCCGCGCTTGCGACGGTTTTTCAGGTTCACTCTGCCGACGTCGTGACTGTCACCGAGCCTTTCCCCCTCGATTTGCGTCCCCACGCCGACGCGCTGGTCACCGACCGGCCAGGGCTCGTGCTCGGCATCCTGACTGCTGACTGCGCGCCGGTGCTGTTCGCCGATAGCGAAGCCGGGGTCATCGGGGCGGCGCACGCCGGGTGGAAGGGGGCGATCGGGGGTGTCACCGACGCCACAATCGCGGCCATGGAAGCACTCGGGGCGCAGCGTGCGCGCATCGTTGCAGCAGTCGGCCCGTGCATTGGGCAGACCTCTTACGAAGTCGACGACGCCTTTCGCCATCGGTTCTGCAATGAAGACACTGACAACGCAGCGTTTTTCAGTACCGGCAGACCGGAACACGCGCATTTCGCGCTTGCGGCCTATGTAGCCGCGCGATTGACCCGATCGAGCATCGCGCAGGTCGATGTCTTGCCCTTCGACACCTGCGCCTTACCCGATCGTTATTTCAGCTACCGACGCGCCACGCTTGCCGGCGAGGCGACCTATGGACGCCAAATGTCGCTCATCGCACTCGGTTAGCGTTGTTCGGTCGCAAATCGCGATCTATCGCGCGTTCGCGTCGTTTCAACGTCTTGCCGCAACAGCGTTAATGCCGCATCACGCCCCCGATGACCGCGGGCGCTGCATTTACAGATACCGACGGCGACGGCCGTCTGACGTTCAGCGGCGTGCTGACTTTGTCGGCCATGGGCGATCTGCCCGCCCGGCTCGAACGCGCGGCACCGCAACCAAAGACGATCGACATGGCAGGCGTCGAGCGGATCGACACGATCGGCGCGTGGATCGTCCACCGGCTCGCGCGCGAAACCGGCGCCACCATCACCGGCGCGAGCCCCGACACCGAGCACCTGATCGACCAAGTCGCACGCGGCGATTCGACGATGAAGGTCCGCCCCGACCGCGTCCGCCCCTTGTCGCGCGTGCTTGGCGAGATCGGCGAGGCAACCCAAATCGCCGGGCGCACCTTGCTCGGTCTGCTGGCTTTTTTCGGGTCGGTCTGCCTCGCGTTCTGGAACGTGGCGCGACATCCACGGCGGTTCCGGATCGATGCCGTCGTCACGCGGTTCGAGATCGTCGGCGTGAAGGCGCTCGGCATCATTGGGCTGATGAGCTTCCTGATCGGCCTCGTCATCGCCCAACAAGGCGCGGTGCAGCTTGCGCAGTTCGGCTTCGAGAGTTTCACGATCAACCTCGTCGGCCGCATCACTTTTCGCGAGCTCGGCGTGCTGATGACCGCGATCATGGTCGCGGGCCGCTCGGGCTCGGCGTTCGCCGCGCAACTCGGCACGATGAAGCTGACCGAAGAAATCGACGCGATGCGCACCATCGGCGTGTCGCCGAACGAAGCGCTGGTGCTGCCGCGCGTACTCGCCACCGTCCTGATGATGCCGTTGCTCGGCTTTTACGCGTCGATCGTTGCCGTAATCGGCGGCGGGCTGTTTTGCTGGGTGCAGCTGGGTATTCCGCCGGTCACGTTCATCCAGCGCATTCGTGAAGTCGTGCCGGCGACCGATGTCTACATCGGCATGATCAAGGCCCCGGTTTTCGGGCTGATCATCGCGCTGTCGGGCTGTTTCCAGGGAATGCAGGTCGAAGGAAATGCCGAAGACGTCGGCATCCGTACGACCGCCGCGGTCGTCCAGGCGATTTTCCTCGTGATCGTCCTCGACGCGCTTTTTGCAGTCTTCTTCACGTCGATCGGCTGGAAATGAACGCCCTCGAACACCCCGCCCCAGAACACCCCGCCCCCGAATACATCGTCAGCGTGCGCGGCCTCGTCAATCGGTTCGGCGAAGCGACGGTTCACGACGGCGTCGAACTCGACGTGCGGCGCGGCGAGATCATGGGCGTCGTCGGCGGATCGGGGACCGGCAAATCGGTGCTGATGCGCTCGATCATCGGGCTGCAGACACCGAGCGCAGGGGAGATCAGCGTCTTTGGCGAGAACATGGCGTTCGGCGACGACGACGACAGCGTCCGGCGCCGCTGGGGCGTGCTCTTTCAGGGCGGTGCGCTGTTCTCGACGCTGACGGTCGCCGAGAATGTCGAGCTGCCGCTGCGCGAATTCTACCCGCATCTGTCGAAGAAACTGCTCGACGAGATCGCTGCGTACAAGGTCGCGATGTCGGGACTGCCTGCCGACGCGGGTCCCAAATATCCGTCCGAGCTGTCGGGCGGCATGCGCAAGCGTGCGGGCCTCGCGCGTGCGCTCGCGCTCGACCCCGAACTGCTGTTCCTCGACGAGCCGACGGCGGGGCTCGACCCCATCGGGGCAGCTGCCTTCGATCGGCTGATCCTCGACCTGCAACGGTCGCTCGGCCTGACATCTTTCTGATCACCCACGATCTCGACTCGCTCTATGCCATCTGCGACCGTGTCGCGGTGCTGGCCGATCAGCGCGTCGTGGCGGTCGGCACTATTCCTGAATTGCTGGCGCTCGACCATCCGTGGATTCAAGAGTATTTCAACGGCCCGCGTGGGCGCGCGGCAACCGCAGCCGTCGAGCGCGTTCAGACAACAACCAACGCCCCAATTCAAGCCAACGCCCCAATTCAAGAAAGTCACGGCTGATGGAAACCCGTTCGAACCAGGTGCTCGTCGGCAGCGTCGTACTTGGCATTGTCCTTGCCATCGCGCTGTTTCTTGTCTGGTTGTCGGGCGTGTCGGGCGGGCGGCAAAAAACCTACGAC
>JANPKV010000432.1:0-3755 GCA_031426185.1 Rhodobacterales bacterium
CCGAAACTGGAACTTGCCTGTTTCAATCTCTGACAACACCGTGAGAAGGCCTTTTCCGATCGCCTCGGCGTCCTTATTCGTCAAGATGCCCGTGGCAGCCAGCATGGCGGCATGGGCGCGCGACCCTGCGATGTCCTGCGCATAGAGCCGCTGGTCGAACCCGATCGAGGCATTGATCGCCTGCATGATCGCGTCGGGCCCTTCGGCAAAGCGCCCGCCCCACATCTGGTTGGCGGTGGCGGTCGGGGATGTGACGGTCATGGCCGATGCCTTTGGAGGGATGCGTGTGAGGAAATATCTGGGGATCGTCTACACGGCCTTGGCGCTTGGTGCAAACCTGTGGGCCGGTGCGGCGTTGGCGGATGTGGCCGCCCTGCGCGAAGGCGACATGAGAAAGCTGGCGATCCATGCCGAACCGGTCGCCGTGCCGGATATCGGGCTGGTGACGGCAGATGACGCACCCGCATCGCTGGCCGATTTTCAGGGGCGCTGGGTTCTTCTCAATTTTTGGGCGACCTGGTGCGCGCCCTGTCGACACGAGATGCCATCGCTGGACCGGCTGCAGCAGGCAATGCCCGACCTTGCCGTCGTGCCGGTGGCAACCGGACGGAACGCCGTCGAAGGCATCACGCGCTTTTATGCCGAGGCCGGCCTCAAGAATTTGCCGATCCTGCGCGATCCGAAATCCGAGCTTGCCCGGTCGATGGGTGTCATGGGCCTGCCGATCACGGTGATCCTGAACCCCGATGGCCAAGAAGTCGCCCGCCTGATCGGGGACGCTGAATGGGACTCCGTCGACGCCATCGCGGTCCTGAACGCGTTTATGCTGGGGCAGTAGCACCGGACAACGCGGCATGCCGGTAACACGTCGTCAGGTGGTCATTGACCAATCCTGCCGCCTGCATGAACGCGTAGGTCGTCGTCGGCCGCAAAACGCAAAACCGGCTTTCTTCAACGTCTTTGACAAGGCCGCCGATGCAGGCGTTTGACCCACCGCGTCGGCCATGGACCGCAGCCCGCGCTGGGCAGGCCTTCCGTCGACAAATTGCCAGACGAAGTCGGAAAATCCCTGCCCCGCCTCGATGTCGAGAAATGCGCGCGCAGAGGCTATCACCCCTTCGATCTTGCCCCGGTGCCGGACGATCCCGGCATCCGCCAGCAGCCGGTCCACGTCGTCGGGGCCGTATCGCGCAATGATCTCGGGGCGAAAGCCGTCAAAGGCACGCCGGAAATTCGCACGCTTGCGCAGGATGGTGATCCAGGACAGCCCGCTTTGAAAGCCCTCAAGGATCAGGATCTCCCACAAGGCGCGCGGATCACGTTCGGGCACGCCCCATTCGGTGTCGTGATAAGCGACATAAAGCGGGTCGGTGCCGCACCACGGACATCGAATAGGGTCGTCTTCAAGCATCCGCGCTCTCCTTTGCGCAAGTTTCAGTCAAATGCCCCTTTTTACGGGCGGTTTACTGCTTTCACGTCAGGTTGCTTGCCAACAGGTCAACCCAGATGTGCGGTCCCCATGACATTCCAGATGCCAGGAAAAAACAAGCCACGGGCGGACTACGTCGCCGCTGAGGCAAGCCCGCTCGGGTTTGCCATCTCGCAGATCGACAGCCAGACACTCGCAATGGTAAGCGCGGCCCTGGACACGCGCCGGCTGCGCCTGGCGTTTCAGCCTGTGGTGATCTCCAGCGATACCCAGCGCATCGGATTCTATGAGGGGTTCATTCGCGTTCTCGATCCGACAGGGCGTGCCATTCCGGCGCGCGACTTCATGCCGGTCGTCGAAACGCAGGAACTTGGCCGTCGCATCGACTGCGCGGTGCTGCAGATGGGGCTGAATACCCTAGCGCGCCATCCCGCTTTGCGCCTTTCCATCAACATGTCTGCCCGGTCGATCGGCTATCCAGGCTGGACGCGCGTCCTGCGCCAGACGCTCAAGGCGCACCCGGGCCTGGGGCAGCGCCTGATCCTGGAAATCAGCGAAGCGTCGGTCATGACAATCCCGGAAATCGTCATCGCCTTCATGCATGACATGCAAAAGGAAGGCATCTCGTTTGCCCTGGACGACTTTGGCGCCGGCTTCATGGCGCCGCGATACTTTCGCAGTTTCCTGTTCGACATGGTCAAGATCGATGGCCAGTTCGTCCGGGGCGCCGAGGACAACCCCGACAATCAGGTGATGATCGAGGCTCTGGTCGGGCTGGCCCGACATTTCGACATGTTCACGGTCGCAGAAGGCGTCGAAACAGTCCCCGAGGCGGAATACCTGCGCGGGGCAGGGCTAGACTGCCTGCAAGGCTATCTGTTCGGCAGCCCGACGGTGAAGCCTGACTTTCTGGACACCACCACGCGACAGCAAGCCTAGGCACTTTCCAGACGTCGCAGCATCACACCATTTCCGAATCGCTTTGGCACCGTTACGGCTGGGTCATTGGGGCCGTTCCGGTCTGCGATTGTTGCGCTTGACCGCAACAGCGGTTAGGCAAGCGACGCGGCGATCCGCGCCCCGCGCAACCACGATTTTCGAAAGAGGATGCCCTGCCCATGACCAATGTCGTCATCGTTTCAGCCGGACGCACCGCCGTCGGCAGCTTTACCGGTGCGTTTGCTAACACGCCCGCCCACGATCTGGGTGCCGCGGTGATCGAGGCCGTCGTCGCCCGCGCGGGCATCGACAAGGCCGAGGTTGAGGAAACCATCCTCGGCCAGGTCCTGACGGCAGGTCAGGGCCAAAACCCGGCGCGGCAGGCCCATATCAAGGCAGGACTGCCAAAGGAATCCAGCGCCTGGAGCCTCAACCAGGTTTGCGGGTCGGGCCTCCGGGCGGTGGCTCTGGGTGCGCAGCACGTGCAACTGGGTGACGCGCGCATCGTCGTTGCCGGCGGCCAGGAATCCATGAGCCTGTCGCCGCATGTCGCATACCTGCGCGCAGGGCAAAAGATGGGTGACCTGAACTTTGTCGACAGCATGATCAAGGATGGCCTCTGGGACGCCTTCAACGGCTATCACATGGGCCAGACGGCAGAAAACGTGGCCAACCAGTGGCAGATCAGCCGCGACATGCAGGACGAGTTCGCCCTTGCCAGCCAGAACAAGGCCGAGGCCGCGCAAAAGGCGGGCCGGTTTGCCGACGAGATCATCGCCTTTACCGTCAAGACCCGCAAAGGCGATACCGTTGTCGATCAGGACGAATACATCCGCCATGGCGCCACCATGGAAGCGATGCAGAAACTGAAGCCGGCCTTCGTCAAGGACGGCTCCGTCACGGCGGCGAATGCCAGCGGCCTGAATGACGGGGCCGCGGCGGTCGTGCTGATGACGGCCGAAGAGGCTGCGCGTCGGGGTCTGACCCCTCTCGCACGGATTGCCTCCTATGCGACCGCGGGCCTGGACCCGTCGATCATGGGCGTCGGCCCGATCCACGCCAGCCGCAAGGCCCTGACCAAGGCAGGCTGGAAGGTGGCAGACCTTGATCTGGTCGAAGCGAACGAGGCTTTTGCGGCCCAGGCCTGCGCCGTGAACAAGGATATGGGGTGGGACCCGGCCATCGTGAACGTCAACGGGGGGGCCATCGCCATCGGCCACCCGATCGGCGCGTCAGGCGCACGCATCCTGAACACCCTGATCTTCGAGATGGGCCGCCGAAAGGCCAGCAAGGGCCTTGCGACCCTGTGCATCGGCGGGGGCATGGGCGTCGCGATGTGCATCGAACGCTGAGGCTGCACCGGCAGCAATGTTTCGCACATGCAGCA
>JANPKV010000433.1:0-6406 GCA_031426185.1 Rhodobacterales bacterium
CCATAGACCGCGCCCGGCCCAAGCCCGCCGACATGGACATGCCAGACATCGCCGTCCCGGTCGCGCAGCGGAAACCGGGCCAGTTCCTTGCGCCCATCCGGCGAGAAAAGACACAGCTCCATCTTGTCGGCATGGGCCGAAAAGACGGCGAAATTCACGCCCTCGCCGGTGACGCTGGACCCCAGTGGCCAAGGCCGCCCCGGTGTCAGCACATGGCCCGCCAGACGCGCGGGCAAAGCCGAGAGTGTTTGCGGCGTCACGCGCAAAGACCCTCGTACAGGGCAGCATATTTGGAGGCCGACGCATCCCAGCCGACCTCTTGTGCCATCGCATTGGCCTGGGTTTTGGCCCAGGCCTTGGGATCGGCAAACAGCGCCAACAGCCGGTCCAGCGCCTGGCCGAACGCCATCGCATCGGTCGGCTGGAACGCGATCCCGGTGGCCACGCCTGCGGCCAGCGCGGCAGGGGTCGCCGATATCACCGTGTCCGCAAGACCGCCGACCGCCGCCACCACCGGCAGCGTGCCATAGCGCAACCCGTACATCTGGGTCAGACCGCAAGGCTCGAACCGCGACGGCACCAGCACCGCATCGGCACCCGCGAACAAGGCATGCGACAGCGCCTCGTCATAGCCGATATGGACCGCGACGCGCTGGGGATAGAGCGCCGCAAGGCCCCGCATCGCGCCCTCCAGCGCCGGATCGCCGGATCCCAGCACGATCAACCCGCCGCCACCGGCGATGAAATCGCCCATCACCGTCGGCAGCAGGTCGATGCCCTTCTGATCGGTCAACCGGCTGACGACGATGGCCAGCGGCCCCGGCACGTCCAGCTGGTAGCTGTCGGTCAGGGCTTTTCGCGCCTTGGCCTTGCCCTTCATGGCCTTGGGACCAAAGGGGACAGGCTCTTTCTCGGGGGACCAGATGTCGGTGTCGACGCCGTTCAGGATGCCCGACACCACCGACCTGCGCGCCGCGATCAACCCGTGCAGGCCCATGCCGTATTCCGGGCGCATCAGTTCCGCCGCATAGGTCGGCGAGACGGTCGTGATGCGGTCCGCCGTCACCAGCCCTGCCTTCAGGCTCGACAGCCCGCCATAGTATTCCAGCGCGCCGGGATGAAATTCGCTTGCCGGCAGGCGCAACTGTGCCAGCATCGAGGCCGGCGCCCAACCTTGAAACGCGATGTTGTGGACCGTCATCACCGACCGCACGCCGCCCGACCCGTGATAGGCGAGGTATGCCGGGGCGAGGCCCGCCTGCCAGTCATGCGCATGCAGGATATCGGGCTTCCAGCCCGCGACGCCGTCCCGCGCCAGCGCCGCCGCCGCCCAGGACAGCGCGGCAAAGCGTTGCGCGTTGTCGGCCCAGTCGCCGCCCAGTCCGCTATAGGGTCCGCCCTCGCGGTCAAACAGGCCCGGAGCGTCCATCAGGAAAACCTTGATGCCCCCTGCCTCGCCCGCATAGATCACCGCATCCGGGCCGAACGGCAAACCCAGCCTGGCCACCTCTGCCATGCCGTCCAGCAAACCGCGCAAGGACCGGTAGGCGGGCAGCAGCACCCGCATGTCCCATCCGATCCGGCCAAGAGCCCCCGGCAACGCCCCGACCACGTCGGCAAGGCCACCGGTCTTGATCAGGGGCACGCATTCGGACGCGACCGACAGCACTTTTCCCGGCATCGCTGCAACCCCTTTCCCGGAATGACCTTTTCGTTCAATGACGTCTGCGGTTCCCCGGGGCAAGCCCCCCGGGGGTCGCGATCTCAGCTCATTGCCTTGGCGCGGGCGTCCAGCATGTCTTGCGTGATCAGCACGATGCCGCTGTCCGTGCGGCGGAACCACTTGGCGTCGTCTTCGGGGTCCTGGCCGACAACCAGACCTTCCGGGATCACCACGCCGCGGTCGATGACGCATTTCGTCAGCTCGGCCTTGCGACCCACGATCACCTGCGGCAGCGCCACGACAAAATCGAGGGTTGCATAGGAGTGCGTCCGGCAGCCCGTGAACAGCAGACTGTTGCTGACCGCAGACCCCGAGACGATGCAGTCGCCCGACACCAGCGACGAGACCGCCGATCCACGCCGGGCATCCGTGTCATGGATGAACTTTGCCGGCGGCACGATTTCGGCATAGGTCCAGATCGGCCAGGCGTTGTCGTAAAGGTCAAGCTTGGGCACAAAGTCGGTGAGGTCGATATTGGCCTGCCAAAAGGCGTCGATCGTCCCGACATCACGCCAATAGGGTTCCGTCTCCAGGCCGCTTGTCACACAGCTGTCGGCGAACTTGTGGGCCACGGCCTTGCCGTTCTTGACGATATGCGGGATCAGATCGAACCCGAAATCATGCGTCGATTCGTCATTGGCCATGTCCGCCAGCAGCAGGTCGCGCAAGAACGCCCAGTCAAAGACATAGATCCCCATCGAGGCCAGCGCATGGTCGGGATCGCCGGGGATCGCGGGGGGATCCTTGGGCTTTTCCAGAAAATCCGTGATCCGCATGGATTTGTCGACATGCATCACGCCGAATGCGGACGCTTCCATGCGCGGCACGGTCAGGCATCCGATGGTCACGTCGGCCTTGTCATCGACATGCTGGCGAAGCATCAGCTCGTAGTCCATCTTGTAGATGTGGTCGCCCGCAAGCACGACGACATACTTGATGCCGTAGCTGTCGATGATGTCGATGTTCTGGGCCACCGCATCCGCCGTGCCGCGGTACCAGTTGACCTCGTCCATCCGCTGACTGGCGGGCAGGATGTCGAGGTATTCGTTCCGTTCGGCCCGGAAGAAGTTCCAGCCGCGCTGGCAATGGCGGATCAGGGAATGCGCCTTGTATTGCGTGGCGATCGCCATCTTTCGGATGCCGGAATTGACCGCGTTCGACAAGGCAAAGTCGATGATCCGCGTCTTGCCGCCAAAATAGACCGCAGGTTTCGCCCGCCGGTCGGTCAGTTCCTTCAACCGACTTCCGCGCCCGCCGGCCAGCACAAAGGCCATAGCCTGCGAAGACAGGCGCGCATTGGGTCTTGGCTGCATTGTTGTTTTCCCTCCCGTTGGACGCAGGGGCGTGACCCCGCCAATTTTTTCTAGCCCTGTTTCAGAAACACGCAGGATAAGGGTGGCAGCATCACAACTGCCGACTGCGGCTGCCCGTGCCAAGCCTTGGCCTCGGTCCTGACGCCCCCGAGATTGCCCCGGTTCTCCCCGCCATAGACCTCGGAATCCGTGTTGAGCACCTCGTCCCACTGCCCCGCCGCTGGTAGCCCCAACCGATAGCTCCGCTCCACCGGGGTCATGTTCACGGCCACCACGACCATCGGATCGTCGGCATTGCCCTTGCGGACCCAGGCATAGACGGACGCCAATGCGTCATTGGACTCCAGCCACTGGAATCCCTCGGGACGGGTGTCGTTGCGGTGCAGCGCGGGCGTGCTGCGGTAGAGGTGGTTCAGGTCGCGCACGAGGGTCTGGACGCCCTTGTGTTCGGGGATTTCGAGCTGGTGCCAGTCCAGGCTCTGGTTGTGGTTCCATTCCGCGCCCTGGGCAAATTCACACCCCATGAACAACAGCTTCTTGCCCGGATGCCCCCACATGAAGCCGTAATAGGCGCGCAGGTTGGCAAACTTCTCCCAGTCGCCGCCCGGCATCTTGGACAGCATGGAGCCCTTGCCATGCACGACCTCGTCATGGCTGATCGGCAGCACGTAATTCTCGGACCAGGCGTAATGCAGCCCGAAGGTCATCTTGTGGTGGTGGTACTGCCGGTAGATCGGGTCGCGGTGCATGAAGGCAAGGGTGTCGTTCATCCACCCCATGTTCCACTTGAACCCGAACCCCAGGCCACCATGGTCGACCGGGCGCGACACGCCCGCAAAGGCGGTCGATTCCTCGGCAATCGTCATGATGCCCGGCGCCTGGCCGTAAGCCTGGATATTCATCTGCTGCAGGACCGAGATCGCCTCGTAATTCTCGCGTCCGCCATCGCGGTTGGGGATCCACTGACCATCCTTGCGGCTGTAGTCGCGATACAGCATCGAGGCCACTGCATCCACCCGCAGCCCGTCCAGATGGTACTCTTCCAGCCAGTACAACGCGTTTGAGATCAGGTAGTTGCGCACCTCGGACCGGCCATAGTTAAAGATCAGGGTGTTCCAGTCCTGATGAAACCCCTCGCGCGGATCCTGGTGTTCGTAAAGTGCGGTGCCGTCGAACTGGCCCAAGCCATGCGCGTCGGTCGGAAAATGCCCCGGCACCCAGTCAAGCAGGATGCCCACGCCCTTGCGGTGCGCGGCATCCACCATCGCGCGAAATTCCGACGGCGTGCCGTGGCGGATGGTCGGCGCGAAAAGTCCCACCGGCTGATAGCCCCAGGACCCGTCAAACGGATATTCGCTGACGGGCATCAGTTCGATATGGGTGAACCCCATCTCCACCACATAGTCGACCAGCTGGTCCGCCAGTTCCAGATAGCTCAGCATCCGGTTCCCCGGCGCGCGCCGCCACGACCCGAGATGGACCTCATAGACCGAGATCGGCGCATCGACCGTGTGATGCGTGCCGCGCTCTTTCATCCAGACGTCGTCATGCCAGTCGCCGTCGATCCGGCGCACGACCGAAGCGTTGGCGGGCGGGTGTTCCGAGCCGAACCCGACCGGGTCCGCCTTCAGCGGCAACAAGGCGCCATGCGCGCCCCGCAGCTCGTATTTGTAGATGGTGCCTTCGCCCAGACCGGGCACGAAGGTTTCCCACACCCCGGTCGATCCACGCCGCCGCATCGGATGGCGCCGCCCGTCCCAGATGTTGAAATCGCCGACCACCGACACGCGTTCCGCATTCGGAGCCCAGACCGCGAAACTGACGCCCTCAACGCCGTCATGCGTGATCAGATGCGCCCCCAGCGCCTGCCACAGCCGCTGATGCGTGCCCTCGCCCAGAAGGTATTCGTCCATCTGCCCCAGAACGGGGCCGAACCGGAACGGGTCTTCGAACTCCCATGTTGCCCCATGCCCCTCGGCGCGCAGCCGATAGGCCGACTTGCGCGGCAGGATGCAGGTGAAAAGCCCCGGCCGGTCGGCAACCGCGTCGCAGTCCAGCACGGACTTGCCCGCCAGCACCCACAGCCGGTCAGCCCCCGGCACAAAGGCGGTTACCACCGTCTTGCCAGCCCGCTTTTGCGGTCCAAGCACCGAAAATGGATCGCCATGCCGCCCTTCGATGATCGCCAGCGATGTGTCGGCGTCGATCAATGTGTCGGTCATAGTCCCCCCCAGTACTTGAAACCCTACAACGCCGAGGTGACGTCCCAGATATCGGTCATGTAGCCCCGGATCGTCCGATCGGACGAGAAAAAGCCGGATCGAGCCGTGTTCAGCGCCGCCATCTTCACCCAGCGGCGCCGATCTGCAAAGGCGCGGTCAACCTCGCCCTGGGCTGCATGATAGGCGTCAAAATCCGATGCGACGAGAAAATAGTCGCTGTGCCACATCCGGTGCACCAGCCCATGATAGCGGTCGGGTTGTCCCGGACTGAACCGTCCTTCGGCGATCATCTGCATCACGTCCTGCAAGGGCTGGCTCGCCTCGATCGCCAGACGCGAATGATCCGCGATGTCGCGCCGCCGGGTCACCTCTTCCGCGGTCATCCCGAAGAGGAAAAAGTTCTCGTCGCCCACCTCTTGCAGGATTTCCACATTGGCGCCGTCCAGCGTGCCGATCGTGGGCGCGCCGTTCATCATGAACTTCATGTTGCCGGTGCCGGACGCTTCCTTGCCCGCGGTGGAGATCTGTTCCGACAGGTCCGCCGCGGGGATCAGATGTTCGGCCATGGAGACGTTGTAATTCGCGGGATAGACGATCTTCAGCAGGTCACCCGTCACCGGATCATTGTTAACGACCGCCGCCACATCGTTGATCAGATGGATGATCTCCTTGGCCACAGCGTAGCCCGGCGCCGACTTGCCACCAAATATCTTGACGCGCGGCACCCAAGGCCGGGTCGGGTTCGCCCGGATTTCCGACCAGTGCGCCACGGTCTGCAGGATGTTGAGCAGCTGGCGCTTGTATTCGTGGATGCGCTTGATCTGCACATCGAACAGCGCCTCAGGCATCACCTGCACGCCCGTCGTCGTCTTGATCCACGCCGCCAGCTTGCGCTTGTTGGCCAGCTTGGCCGCGTCGAACGTGTCGAGAAACCCCTTGTCCTCGACATGCGGCTCCAGCTCTTTCAGCCGGTCGAGCTGGTCTTCCCACCCCTCGCCGATGGTCTGGGTGATCAGCCCCGACAGCGCGGGGTTCGCCAGCCGCAGCCAGCGGCGCGGTGTCACGCCATTGGTCTGGTTCACGATCCGCCCGGGATGCAGCCGGTTCAGTTCGGGAAAGAGCGACGACTTGATCAGGTCCGAATGCAG